>JAIOTT010000307.1 GCA_021106655.1 Bacteroidales bacterium | reverse complement strand
TTAACTCAGCGAAAGTAATATAGCGTTGTTCATATAAACTGCTAAAGAACTTAGTAGTTCTTTCCTCAACAGGATGAATCCTCTCTCCGAATTTATTTTCCAGGGCGATACAGATATCTTTAACTGATTTTTTCCCGTCAATAGCTAACCAGCTGGCAGTACCTAATTCATCGAGTTTAATTCTAACAAAATCTGATTTATTTCCGGGGACGAAAAATTTCCGCATGCTTTTTCTCTTGAACTTTGGAAAGATAATAGCGACCTTCCCATCATCAATATCTTCATGTTCTTTAAGGCGTATTGGTGTGAGACTAAGATAATTTACACCCTTAAGGATTTTACGTCTTTGAAAAAAATTCATTCCCATGGCCGGCTTTTATTAGTATGTGTATAAAATTAAAGATTTTATTAATGTAGCACCAAATACAAAAACAAATATCAAATAAATTCGAAATGTAAATAATAAAATATTAGTTGATGACAGGTTAGCCTGTTTGTGTTATTTGTATTAGCTCAGGACTATATTTTGCTATTCACTGTCAAAGATAAAAAAAAGGTGGAATAAATCATATTCCACCTTTTCAAATAAATAAATTTGTTTAATTCTAATGTCCGGCACTTGGAGGAGCTGGTTCATCAGCGCTACCTGCATTGTTAAGAGGTAATCTTATTAAAACAAGTGCTATCATGATTAAAAACAGAAGTCCAAGAAGGTAAGAGGGTTTAATAAATATAGCTGAAGGGAAGATCTCGCCAACTGCAAAAATGGCAAAAACGAGACCTGCCAGAGCTTCTCCGGCTATAAGTCCTGAAGCAAGTAGTATTCCTGTATTTTCCACCCTCGTTCCCTGAGCGTTGTTAAGTTTCCTTTTCTTCTTATAGGATTGTACAATTCCTTTAACAAGTCCACCAACAAATATGGCAAATGTTGTTTCAAGAGGGAGGTACATACCTACACAAACAAGCATTGGGCTTTTTACCTGCATCAGAATGAACGCAAGTCCCATAAGCATACCTGTAATAATAAGAGGCCATGCCATTCTTCCTCCAACAATTCCATCAGAGAGGATGGCCATGAGACTGGCCTGGGGAGCAGATAATTTTTTACTTCCAAAACCACCTTCATACCCTTCTCGTATACCATTTGCAATGTCACCCTGATTAAGGAAATCTAATATGAAGAACATGACTGCACCAGCAGCTACTACACCTATGATATCGCCAACTTGCATACGCCATGGAGTACCTCCAAGAATATGCCCTGCTTTAAGATCCTGTAACATTTCGCCAGCAACTGCTGCAGAAACACATACTATTGCTGCTACTCCAAGGGTTGCAGCAACACCTGTGTGGCCACTGACACCTAGAAGAACCATAATAAGTGCAGTTATTACAAGGGCAGTGAGAGTTAATCCACTGATTGGATTATTACTCGAACCCATCAAACCAACAAGATATCCGGAAACTGCTGCAAAGAAGAATGCAAGGATTATCATAACAGTTGCAGCAACAAACGCAACAAGCAAGTCAGTATGGAAAATGTATTTAGTTATCAAAAATGTTGCAATCGCGACAAGAACAATTCCAGCAATTATCCAGGTAAAACTCATGTCTTTTTCATTTCTTGGAATATTTACCTCATGTCCTTTGGCTGCTTTCTTAACGTCACCCACTGATCTTGATATCCCATCGAAAAGAGATTTTCTCATCATCCAGAGAGTATAAATAGCTCCTACGAGCATACCGCCAATTGCTATCGGACGAACAATGTATTTCCATACATCATAAGCTGATTGTATCCAGGCTTTATCTTCGGCAGCAGCATTGCTTAATAATGGATTTTCGCTTATGAAACCAGCAGCAATTGCCTGTATGTCTATTCCGGGTGCAATGAAATAAAGGATCATAGGGGTTAGTAGTCCCCATGCAAGAAGACTTCCGCTAAAGTTTAACGAAGCCAGCCTGGGGCCGATAATATATCCAACTCCCATATAAGCAGGACTAATACCGGGAGAGGCAAGCATAATGCCTCCTTGTCCTGTAAAAGCAGTACCAGTGATTGTTTGTTTTGTGAAAATTATAAATTTCTCCCAATATCCGGCAAAAAATTTGAATTCGCTGAGAGTCTTAACAATTGCCCCAAAAATCATGGCGCCAAACAAAAGTTTAGAACCGCCGCCACCTGTACGCCCGGTCTTATGTATCTCAGCTGCCGCAACTGATTCGGGAAAAGGTAAATCAGCATCATCAACCATTACTTTACGCAATAAGGCAACAAACATTATTCCCAGAACACCTCCGGCTATTAAAATCATAGTTGTAGTACCATAAGTAAAGAAATTCTCAACTTCTATACCACTTTCCTTGTTTGAAAGGTATACGATGTAAAATGCAGGAATAGTAAAAATTGCACCGGCTGCAACAGATTCACCAATGGAACCCACTGTACGTGCAAAATTTTCTTCAAGGATTGACCCCTTCATAATTTTTATCAGTGCCATACCTATAACCGCCGCAGGGTAAGTGGCAGCAATGGTCATCCCAGCTTTTAAACCCAGGTAAGCATTTGCAGCACCCAAAACAACTGCTAAAATAAGTCCGATGATCAATGCCCTGATAGTGAATTCTGTCATATTTGTTTCTGCTGAAACAAAGGGCACAAATTTCTTTTGTTCTGCCATAATTATTAAATTTTAGTTTGAAATAACTAATTATTGGAAATGAATTAGCTAATTAAATGAAAATTCGTGAACTTACAAAGTTTATGAGGTGTTTATTTTTGTTTTTATGAACAGAGTTCAGTATTAATGATCAATATATATGTATCAACTTTTTTGTTTGAAAATATTCTTCATTAAAGAAATCATGCAGTTCATAAATACTGTGTTTTTTATTCAGCTTTTTTATCTCATCCTTAAAATCGCCTCCTTTTAAATATAGTATCCCATTTGGGATATCATTAAATGATTTTTTTGCAATTTTATTTTTTACATATGTATGAAAAAGTGGTAATGAGGTGACAGCCCTGCTGATGATAAAATCGAATTTGTTGTTTACTTCTTCAATCCTGTATTGCTGTGCAATAATATTCTTTAATTTAAGCTCGGTGTAAATCGACTGAACAACCTTAATTTTTTTCCTGACTGAATCGATAAGATGAAAATTTGAATCCGGAAAAATAATAGCCAGGGGAATTCCCGGAAATCCACCACCTGTGCCTGCATCCATGATACTGGAATCCTTTTTAAATTGAATAACTTTAGCTATTGCGAGTGAATGTAGTACGTGATGTTCATATAGATTCTCAATATCTTTTCGTGAGATGACATTAATGCGGGTGTTCCACTCCGAATATAGTGATCCCAAATTGCCTAACTGTTCATATTGCAGGCTGCTTAGGTCGGGGAAGTACTTTTTTATTGCTTGCATGCTTTTTATGTTTCAGGTTTCAACTTTGCTCAGCATGAAACACTTATAATAGAATAACGAAATGTCACTCTGAGCGTAGTCGAAGAGTCAAGTTTCAAGTTTTTGACAAACGCTTGTTATTAACATTCAAATGTAAAGAAATATTTCAAGAGTTAATTTAATATATTTGCCCGTGAACTTGAATGCTGAATTATAATTTTTTGAACGATGAAGAAGGTGACTCTTATAGTATTTGGTTTTATTTTTTTTCTGACATCACAACTTGTGATGGGACAGAAAGGGAATGACAAGATCACCCCTGATCAGTATATCAATAAATACAAGGATATTGCTATCCAGGAGATGTATGAGTTTAAGATCCCGGCAAGCATAACTCTGGCCCAGGGCTTATTGGAATCAGGAAATGGGAATAGTGAGCTAGCTAAAAAAGCGAAAAACCATTTTGGAATAAAATGTCATAAAGAATGGACAGGAAAAACTTTTCATATGGATGATGATGAAAAGGATGAGTGTTTTAGGAAGTATAATAATCCGGAGGAATCATACAGTGACCATTCCTGTTTTTTGTCTTCAAGAGAGAGATATTCTGAACTTTTTGAACATGACATTACCGATTATAAAAGATGGGCTCATGGATTAAAAAAAGCCGGTTACGCTACTAATCCCAAGTATGCCCATATCCTGATCAGGATAATTGAGGAAAATAAATTATTTCTATACGACAGCCAACAATATACACGAACTTCAAAAAGTAAATCTGAAAAGAATACACAGGATATAACTCTTGATTTTGAAAGCTCTGATCCCGACGATTTTGAGTCAATATCAATTAGTGGCAGTAATAGAAAAGTCTATGTAAATAATGGAATAAGGTGCATTAGAGCAAAGAAAGGAGATAACTTCCGTAAAATTTCTGATGAGCTGGAAATGCTTGATTGGCAACTTGCAAGATATAATGATATGAAAAAGGGAGACAGGATAAGAGAGAAGGATATCATATATCTGCAACCAAAGAAGAAAAAAGGGAGCAAGGCCTATCACAAAGTAAAACCTTATGAAACCATGCATTCAATATCGCAGTTGCATGGAATAAAACTAAAGCAGCTCTATAAGAAAAATAATATGCCTGCAGGATCAATTCCGGAATTAGGGCAGAAATTATGGCTGAGGAAGGCTAAGAAGTAGCAGTAGCAGTTGCAGTAGCAGTTGGTAGTTTGCTTGCCTATTTAATTAATTGCAGAATGTCATATCTGTAAATAGTATTTCCAAAAGCGGTTATTAAAAATTTCTCACCGGCTTTACCGGATCTATCAATAATAAATGGTGTATTCCCAATAAGATCAACACCGCATTCAACAACACCGTCTTTATCGAACAAAATTATTTTTTCAGATTGTGAATCAATAACGCCTAACAGACTGGTGTTTTTATTCAACCTGATAAAAACGGGCTTAATCTCTATATTGTTTTCAAAGCGATGGTCAAGCAAAAGCTTTTTAAACCTGTCGAAAATGATCAGTTTGTTTTTATCAAGAAAAATAAAGTCTGTACTGCCGTCATTATTTATATCTTCATATAAAAAGAAATGATCCTTTGAGAAATTCCCAAATTCTGTCTTTTTAATCTTTGAACCTTTGGAGATATATATTAAGTCGCCATCATTATTGGTAGTAAGAAATATTCCACGACTGTTTGTTTTATTTAAATAAATATCTGAGTTAAGGGAGTTATTAGTATACTTTCCTGTTTTTATTCTGTCATACCCTTTCCTGTCGGTGATATGAATTTTACCATTGTCTTCAGTTGTGATAATATAATCTTTCTTAGCAGAAGTGATGTGCTTAATAGTTTTAGATACTCCTGCTGAAGTTTTCTTCATTTTCCAACCCTTCACTTGTTTGCCTTTCAAATCAAAATTATATATTCGTTTATCATCACAAGCGACAAGAATACGATAATCTTTCTTTTTGTTATAGTCAAACAAGGCTAGTCCGTTGGTGGCCTTGGCCGGCATCTTTACAGGGTAATCAGCAAGTTTGTTTCCTTTGAGGTCAATTAAATAGATGTAGTTTTTTGTATTAAAAAGATATTGAATTTTACCGTTCTTATAATAATCGACCTGGTAAACATCACTGATAATATTTTCCGCAAGCCGGATTTTCCATATTATGGACCCTGCCTGATCAATCAGATACATGTTGTTATTTATATCAAAAGCAATAATTTTTTTTGAGTTGTCGGTATGATCCTTTATCAGGTGTGGCTTTCCAATGATCGCTGCATCAAGATTAACTTCCCATAATGAAGATTTTTCTTCAGCGTAAAATGGATTATATTTTAAATAAATATTGGTATAAAAGAGTTGAGAGTTTGAACTAAACTGAACAGAGAAAGCTTCAAAGTTTTTAAACACCGAGGAATGTTTCTCAATTATATGAGCAAGTTCTTTATTAGAGTTTTTCCTGATCATATTGAGTGATTTTCTTAGATTGCAATACATGAATATATTTGATTTCTCAGAGATGTTATCTGAGAATTCGATATAATTTTCATTTTTTGCCAGAGTTTTTTTTATTTGCAAAGCACTCAGATACCTGATCAGTGAAGAAACGTCATTAGCAAAAATCACATAATTTCCAAATAAAACATAATAGTTTGATTCCACTCCTTCAAAAGTTTTCCCAAACAGAGTGGATAGAATATTTGGGATGGCTATTTGCCGGATTATATGATCATTATAAATTTTTGTAAATGAAACTGCGTTAGTCTTTTTTTGAATGCTCTCTGAGAGACTTTCCAGTTCTTTAGCAGCCGTATCAATATTATTAACATTTACAACAACATATGTATTTGAAGGTATTTTCCCTTTACCCGGATCGGTAATAATCAATGCTATTTCATTTCCAACCCAGGAGATAAAACTTTTATCAGCTTTGATATTGAACTTATTATTAACAGAGTTCACATCTTCATTATAGGAATCAAGTAATTCGTTACTTTCAAGATAAGACTTAAAAGAATTATTAAATCCAGGAAAGTCATCAAAGCTGTAATTGATAAAGAAAATTGTATTGTAGGGCATAAAAGCTGTCGTGGAAATTGTTTGAGGAGGCTGGTCATTGAATATCTTAAGGAAATTTCGATTGTCATTTTCGCTTACTGAAGTGAATCCGTTCAATAGTAGTTCATCCTTTTTTATCAGCAGGTCAGTTTCAGTCCACAGCGCAATTTCCTGCAGGGGCTTAATAAACTCTTTAGTATTTGCACCGGAAAAGTTTTTTATCGTTCTGAAAACATTTTGAAAATTGATATAAATATTGGCATCAACTTTTTTCCCGCTTGTATGTCTAAGTTTTTGAAATGAAATGTCATCAGTGATAACTGTTTTGCTGTTAAGTTGATTTATTGCAGCTTCAACAAGTGTTTCATCAAAACTACAAATAAATACTCCTTTATATACTGTATGGTAAAATGAAGGCTTATCTACAGCTATTTGAGATTTGCAGATTTCCACTCCACGAAATTCGTATATTGAAACCAAACAACCATCAGGGAGTGCTTCTTTAATAAATTTATTTACATACGATCTTTCACGATTGTTTGGAAGGCCATGGATAAACAGAGCATTTGTTTTGTTTAGTGTTGAGGTATGAACAGAAATGTAGAATGGTTGTTCATGAATTATTTTTGATGCCCGGCTATCACCGGAGATTATTGAATCAAGTTGCTGTATCTGCTTTTCAAGAATTCTTACGGCATCAATATTTAAAAGCTCTTTCCATAAATCATTATCAAAAGATAGCTTACTTCGAATTTCTGTGATCTTTTTAGTTTCAAATATTATTGAAGCATTTAGCGGAATTGCATTAATGGCAGGTGATACGGGTTCTTTCATTTGTCTGTAAAAAACAAATGCATAAAATATTATTATCACCAGAATTATGGAAGATAATAGTATTAGGATAGTTTTTTTAGTAGAACTCATAGAAGAAGGTATTTAGAGTACTTAGAGTACTTAGAGTACTTAGAGTACTTAGAGTACTTAGAGTACTTAGAGTATTTAGAGTATTTAGAGTACTTAGAGTACTTAGAGTATTTAGAGTATTTAGAGTGCCTAGAGTTAATTTATACTTTTATTGTAAAATTAGGGTAATTTCAAGAAAAAACCATTATGAAATAGTAAAATAAATCAACAGGGGATTGTTAATAGTCTAAAGTACTAGCTTCAGTTGTTCATTCAGCTTGAAGCTTTTTCTGTGAAATTCAGTAATTCCATGAATTTTGATTGCATCTTTATGCTTTCTGGTTGGATATCCTTTATTCTCATTCCAGCCATATTCAGGATGGTTTTCATGGAGTTTAGCCATATAGTCGTCGCGGTAAGTTTTTGCCAGTATCGATGCTGCTGCAATAGATCTATACTTTGCATCACCCTTAATTATACATTTATATGGAATATCGGAGTAAGGCTTGAAACGGTTCCCATCGATAAGCAGTAGCTGCGGATTATGGTTTAAAGCGGCAATTGCTTTGTGCATTGCCAGGATAGATGCATTCAGTATGTTGATCTCATCTATTTCTATATTGTCTACAGAAGCGACGGCCCATGCGAGAGCTTTTTCCTTAATTATCTCACGCAGGATATATCTTTTCTTCTCACTTAGCTTTTTTGAATCATTAATGGAATCATCATTAAAATTGTCAGGAAGAATGACTGCAGCAGCATATACAGGGCCAGCCAGACAACCTCTTCCGGCTTCATCGCAACCTGCTTCTATGCTGTGTTTGGAAAACCTGATTTTAAGCATTATAAAAAGCCCTAAGCATAAATATTAGAATCATCATTACAATAAAAATAATCTCAATAACTAATTTCTTTCTTATGTCGCCGAAGTAATAAGCGATCAGGCTTGCAGTGGGCACAAAAGTGAGTGCCAGATATTTAATACCGGCATCACTGGCATAAACAACAGTTATCAAAGAAATCAAAAAGAACCAGATCATGATTATTGATTTTTTTCTGAGGCTGATTGTTTTTTTATTCAATAAAGTAAGAATACGATTAATTGCAAGAAACAAAAAAAGTGCAATTATCGAGAGGATGATCAGCTGATAAACGTTTAGATTAAAACAAAACTCCCTGATATTTCTAAAAAAATCAAAATAATTATCAATCATATCTTCCAGACGATCGAACCAGAAATAAAAAACAAATAAGAAGAGGTAGGGGATAAGCAGTCCAATTAATGATATGAGCCATTCTCTCCATAAAAATATACTGAAGATGATTAATCCTATCCACATAATGAAGATAAAGAAAATGGCCGGCAGATAAAAAAGAGATGCAATTCCGATAAGAAAACCGGCATTAAAGACCTGAGCATAAGCTTCTGTTTCATTATATAGTTTAAGTATGTAATAAAAAGCTATTATTAATAAAAAATTGGAAAGTAAAGCAGGATAAAGTGTATGAAGTTCCGGATTTTGACTCATTAAGATTATATAGACAAAGGCCGTCATAAAGGTGTTCTTCCTGATTACCCCATTGTTGATAAGGATTTTGTTTAATAAAAACGCTTCAAGAATAATAAGTAGAAAGGCAATAATAATTTGTAAAAAGGGTAATTTTCGGAGGAAGTAATACACATAATTATAAAATGGTGCAGGAGATAATTCGTGAGAGGCAGACAGGGGGTGAATAAAACTTGGTACCCAGAGTAGCAGTGCTACCACAAAGAGTACAATGAGTTGTAATGAATAACCTGATTTAAACAACTTAATGAACATGTTTATTTTTATATGAGCAAATCTCTGCCAATATCCGTTCTAAATATTTTCCCCTCAAAATTGATTATATCAGCAGTACGGTATGATTGTGATAGTGCTTCTTCAAGAGTATTGCCGAATGAAGTGATAGCCAGGACACGTCCCCCATTGGTTTTTATGCTTTCTTTATCCTTGATAGTGCCTGCATGAAAAATAATACTATCCTTCACTTTTTCCAGTCCATTAATTTGCTTATCTTTTTCATAAGAGCCCGGATATCCTTTAGATGCGAGCATAACTGAAGCAGTATAACGGTCATCAATAACGACTTCTGTATTCTCCAGATTTCCTTCTGCAGTGGCTATAAACATTTCCAGAAGATCTGTTTTTATCCGTGGTATTATGGCTTCAGCCTCAGGGTCTCCCATTCTGGCATTATACTCAATCATATATGGATCACCTTTTACATTCATCAGTCCGAAAAAGATGAATCCGGAGTACATAATGTTTTCTTGTTGTAATCCGTTTATTGTAGGTTTTATGATCCTCTCCTCTATTTTATCCATAAGATCATTATCAGCAAAGGGTACATGTGAAACAGATCCCATTCCTCCGGTATTAGGGCCTGTATCTCCTTCACCTATTCGTTTGTAGTCTTTAGCTACAGGCAGGATCTTATATGATTTTCCATCTGTCAGAACAAATACTGATAATTCAATTCCATCGAGATAATTTTCGATTATAATTTTTTTCCCGGCATCGCCAAATTTTGCTTCTTTAAGCATAGAATACAATGTTTGCCGTGCTTCATCTTCATCATTAGTAATGATAACGCCTTTTCCTGCTGCGAGGCCGTCAGCTTTAAGAACATATGGTGGAGACAATTCTTTCAGATAATTATATCCTTCATCAAGCTCATCGCTTGTAAAAGTTCTGGAGGGAGCTGTTGGGATTTTATGTCTGTTCATAAAATCTTTAGCAAAATCTTTACTTCCTTCCAATAATGCACCGGCTTTTTTGGGGCCAATAACTCCAAAAGTTGTAATAGGATCATTTAAAAAATAATCATGTATTCCGCCAACCAGTGGCGCTTCAGGGCCAACAATAAGCATGTCAATGTTTTTCTTCAGTGCGAATTGTTTTATGCTATCAAAGTCCATTACTGAGAGGGGCACATTTTCTCCAAACTTTTCTGTGCCGGCATTTCCCGGGGCGATGTATAACTTAATTAAATGCGAGCTCTGTGAGAGTTTCCATGCAAGGGCATGTTCTCTGCCACCTGATCCAAGAATCAAAATATTCATATTTGCAGTGTTTTTTCTATTGAATTCCAAAGTGTTCCCGAACTTAATTGCCAGCTGAAATTTTCCCGGCGAATTTTCCCTTTATTAACTAAATCTAATCTTAATTGCTTATCTTTTGTTATTTGTGTCATTGCTGTGCTAATCGAATCGATAGATGAAGGATCGATCAGTAAAGCAGCATCTCCTGCTATTTCGGGCATAGAGCTGACATTGGAGGTGATGAGGGGTACATCACAGGAAAATGCCTCCAGAATTGGTATGCCGAAACCTTCGAAGAAGCTGATATAGGTCATTGCAAAAGCAGAAGCAATGACATTTCCCAGATCATGGGAATCAAGGCGCCCGGTAAAGATCACATCTTTCCTGAATTGCATATTTTCAAATGTATCCCTGATCTCCCCTGTCCACCATTTTTTTTGCCCGACAATAAGTAATTTAAAATTCTGATCATCATTGATTTTAAATTTGTCAAATGACCTTAAAAGATTAGCAATATTTTTTCTGGGATGTATCAAACCAATAGATAGAAAGTAAGGGGAAGAATTGCTGAATTTTTCTCTCGTCTTATTTATAATTTCTTCTGAAACCGGCGAAAATAATTCATTGGCTCCATTATAAACAACATCAATGAGATTTTCTTTTATTCCGTACTTGTCTGATATATCTTGCTTTGTAAACTCCGAAACTGTTGCTATCCGCTTCGCTTTTTGTGCAAAACGATGAAAGAAATATTCATAATATTTCCTCACATGGTATGGAATAAACTCAGGATAGTGTTCAAAATTCAGATCATGAATAACAGCAAGTGATTTTATATCTGTTCTCAAGGATAGCCATCCATCAGGAGAAAGAAACAAATCAGCTTTGTATTTTTTTAGTGCACGAGGAATGCCCCAGTCAAAAAATAAATACCATAGCAATGGATGACGAGCCTGTGGATGAACAACAACAGGAGTGATGTTTGAGGAGAAAATGAATTCTTCAGAGAATTTACGATCGAAAAAAAAGATGAAATTATGCTCGGGGTGATCGACAGTGATTCTTTTCAGGGTTTCGTAAGTAAACCATCCAATTCCTTCCAGCTTGTCTTTTATCAGTAAACGAGTATTAACAGCAATGTTCATTATCTTAATTGATGGTATAATGATAAGCGATTATAATGTGGCCAATTTACGAATTATTTTACTTTATCAATTAACAGTTAACAATTAACAGTTATCAATTATCAATAGAGGTGAACGAGGAGCAGTTAACACTTTGACTGACTGTCTGTTGTTAGGCACGGCGTTTTGTGTAAACAGTTTAGAATTATTAATATTTAAGTTATTATTTACGATGAACGAATATGATTGATATAAAAGTACAAAGTAAGTTTGGGTTTGATCTAAACATTACTGTTTTGTCCAAATCAAAAGAAGGAAAAAATTA
>JAIOTT010000090.1 GCA_021106655.1 Bacteroidales bacterium | reverse complement strand
TCAAAAGCCCATTCAACTCCCGGAGCTTCCATGTGTTGGAAATTATAATAACCGCAATAACCGGTAGGAACATACATATAGAAACTTACATCGAATGCACCTGAAACTTTATCACCGAGTAACCATAATAAGTCTGTTGCACCACCGACTTCATCAATGAGAACTGATTTTGAACCACTCATTGCAACATCTTCACTGATCATACCATCTTCGCCACCACCGGTAGTTCCACTCCAGGTTGTCCACCATTCAGGATTTTGTTCAGCAATATACCCACCTGTGGTATAGGATTCAAAATCATCCTCATAAGGAAGAGTTTGTCCGAAACTAACTCCTGATGTAAATAAAACAGTCAGAAGCACTAAAAACAATTTGTTAAGATTTTTCATAATTAATAATTTTTGTTAATATTTAATTTATTTTTCAAAACAAAAGTATAACAAATTTCTTTACCAACAATAATTTTTTTTCAATTTTGATAAAACAATTTAATCTTTTTAAAAAATAAGGGTAAATTCAGACTTCGTCAGTTTCACTTAATCAAGGCGTTGTTTTATTTTTTTACCGGAGTCCGTACGGATGAGAATATAAAAATAAAGCTACAACGTAGAGTGAGTAGAAACTGACGAAGTCTGAAATTTGAATATTCCACCTATTTCACTTATTCCCCCAATTTTCCCCTAATTGCAATAATAAAATTTCTTCCGGAAGCACAAATTCCCGAAGAATATGGACGATATCTGTAATCAAGAATGTTTTCAATTCCGGCATCAATTTTTAATTTTGATGTCAGTTGATATGAAGCTTTCAAATTAATTGTAAACCAAGCCGGTGAGTAAGGATTTCCATCGGCATCTTTTGCATACATATAAGCCTTATCTCTTTCGGACGGGGCGAGGTTTTTATAGGATACTTCACCATTATAATTTGTATAAAATTCTATAGTATTATATTTTTGAAATGAAAAGCTAAAACTGAATATTGTAAAAACAAAGAATATTAAAGCAAACCAAAAAAATGTCTTTTTAATAAAGTAAGAGTTTCCGGCAAAATAGATTGCCAGCATTAAAAGAAAAGCAATCAAACAAAAAACACTCAACTTAGCCCACATATTGGCTCCAAAAAGATCATAAATGCTATTCCACCAACGTTTATAAAACATCAGCGGAACTTCTTCTATTTTATCCGGTATCATAGAGTTAGCAACTTTCAAATTAAATATTACATCCTCATCACCCGGATCAAGTTTAATAGCTTTTTCATAATAGAGTATTGCAGAAGGGAGGTCATTAATTTTAAAGTAAGAGTTGCCAAGATTATAATATAATTCAGGCGACTCCAGACCATTATTAATTAACTGTTCGTACAATTCAATTGCATCAGCATATTGCCCTTCAGAATATGCTTTATTCGCATCATTGATAATCAAAGAATGATCACTAGCAAATAAAGGTATAAGCAGAAAAGTAAATATATATATGCTGATAAGCTTTTTCATTATAATAATATTTCCTAAGCTTTAGCCTCAGCCTCAGCCTTTATTTCAATTCTCTTTCTATTTTACTGATTATCTCCAGGCCTTGCTTATAAATATTTTCTAAAGTCGAAGCGCTATCACCCGGTGCAAATCGTGCAAACTCACATTCATTCAAGGTATCAATAAATTGTTTGATTATTTCTTCATTTACATTTTTATTTAATAATGCATCATTTACTGACTCCATTGATAATTCAGAAAGAGGTATAGCAAACTTATCGCTTAAATACCCCCATAAGGCCTGTGAAATTTCCACAAAAAACTCTTCTTTTTTGTTTTGTTTTAAATACTCACTCGCCTTTTTAAGTCTTTTCCGACTAATTTTTGTAGCTTTTTTATGCTTCATAAAAAGCATGTCACTTCTTTTACGCAATTGATTTTTCCATACAATAATAAATACAATAAACAGGATTATTGGAAGAAAAATTGACAAATAAAAGTTCATTGAACCGAAGAAATATGAGCCAATTATTTGCAGCGGGAATTCATCAGTTTTTATGAAGCGAATATCGCTCCCAATATATTTAATGTCTTCCTGATTAACACCACTATAGCTTATATTTGTCTGACTCCCCTCCCCTTTTGCTACATTAATATTATATTCGGGTGAAGATAAAGTGATATATTTATTTTTGCCAGGATCGAAATAGCTGAATTGAACAGCTTTGATCTTATAGCTTCCTGCGTTACGTGGTATAATAAGATATTCAAAGCTCCGGCGTCCTCCAATGGTATTTTCAGTATTTAAATCTTTGTATGTGATCTTTGGATCATACACTTCAAAATCCGGTGGGAAGTCCACATTTAATTTATTAACGAGCTTCACATTACCTTTTCCTGAAATAGAAAATTTTAAATTTATTGCTTCATTAGCTTTTAATTCCGTTTTATCAAGATCAGATGTAAATGTGAAGGAACCAACTGCTCCGCTAAAACCGGCAGGTTTATTATTTATGGGTAAAGGTTTAACATTAATAGTGATAGAATTAGATTTTAGAGTTTTCTTGACATTCTGGTAAGAGTTAAAGAATGAGTTATTAAAAAACTGGTCAAAAACAGCATCACCGGTACTTCTTCTGGATTTGCTCTGTACCTGGATCAGACATTCAATTTTCATTGGATCAATTCTGAGTTTTCCACTTTTTTGCGGGAAGATTGCTTTCTTATGTATTTCTGCAACAATATATCTTTTACCATCGATCACCTCATAATGCTGTTTGGGTTGTTTTTTATTCCCTTCCAGATCCTGTGTCCAGAAACCTGCAAAAGCAGGGAACTCATCCACTGTATACTGAGCAATATTGACTGAAGTATATATCTTAAAACTTATATTTATCTGCTCACCGATCATTGGATTGGACTTATTAGCAGTTGCTTTAAAAAAAAGGGATTTACTATCAATACCCTGTGAACCGGAAGCTTGTTGTTGTTTTCCTGCTTGTCCTTGTGGTTGAGTTTTATTTGGGTTTGCAATAACCCTTATCTTGATTGCATTTGATTTATACTGCTTTCCACCAATTAAAATAGATGCGGGAGCT
>JAIOTT010000238.1 GCA_021106655.1 Bacteroidales bacterium | reverse complement strand
TCAAGAACCAGATGTTCATATTGTTAAAGCTGAAGAAGTTATTCAAGCTAATAGTTATACTTATTTAAGAGTTAGTGAAGGCAGTGAAAACTGTTGGATCGCTGTTAGTAAAATGGATGCAAAAGAAGGACAAACCTATTATTATAAGGAAGGTTTGTTGATGGAGAACTTTGAAAGTAAGGATCTTGGAAGGACTTTTGAAACTATTTACTTTGTGCAGGAGATCAGTGATAAACCATTAGTATCATCTAAAAACATGCCTACCGGAGATGTCCATGGTGAGAGACCCAAAATAGAGAAAAAGGAAATCTCACTGGAAGCTGCAAAAGATGGTATTACAATTGCCGAGCTATATGCCAACAGAGACTCTTACTCTGAAAAAACTGTCAGAGTGAAGGGAGAGGTTGTGAAATTTAATCCTGAAATTATGGGCACAAACTGGGTTCACATACAGGATGGCACAAGTGATAATGGTAAATTTGATCTAACAGTTACAACCAATGATAGAGTAGCGGTTGGTGATGTAGTTACATTTGAAGGCAAGATCGCTTTAAACAAAGATTTTGGTGCCGGCTATACTTACGAAGTTATCATGGAAGGTGCAAGGCAGCCGGATCTTCAATATTAATTATGAATTACTGATTACGAATTACTGATTACGGTTTTATTTTTCGCCCCTTGCAGGAACTATGCATAGAATACTAAAGGGTTCATCGCCAACATTTTTGAAGCCGTGAACCTCATAATCCTGGACGTAAATTAATTCTCCGGCTGATATTTTGTGTTCAACACCATCTTTGTCAATAACTATTCCATTTCCGGATTCAACTTTTACAAGATGTTGAAATCCATGCTTATGATATGGGGTTGCACCTCCCGGCTCTACTGTGAAATATCTCATAATAATTTCATTTGAACCATCTTTATGTCCCAGATATATTTGTTTCTTCACTCCTTTATAAGCACTTGTGTCTTCGTAAGGAATGTCTTGTGGGTTTTTTATAATCATTTATTTTCAAATTATGAATTACGGATTAAGAATTATATATACATATATATCAAACCTATTGAATAATTATTCTTCTGGTATGGGTGAAGTTTTTATTTTTAAAGTTCACAAAATAGATTCCCGGTGAAAAAGCTGACAAATCCATAATTGACTTATAAGTGCCGGAAATATCCTGGATATTTTCATGAAACAATATCCTTCCCTGTGGATCGCTTACAGTAATGTCGATATGATCTTCGTTTAAATCTTTGAATGACATATTAAATACGCCATTACCGGGATTTGGATATAACAATATATTTGAATTAAGAAAATCTTCAGATATACCAATTCCATACATTTCTATTATATTGATGTCATCCAATGCCATGTCACTTCGGAAATTTGAACCTGTATTACCTCTGAAACGTATGTTGATAATTTGTCCGTTATAGGCACTAAGGTCAATTGTTTGTTTATTCCATGCATTTCCATAATTACCTGAAAGAGGAGTCATTATATCAAAATTCCAAGTCTGCCCTGTTAATGCATCAACATGTAATACTCCCATATGGCTACCATACATATGATACCAGAACTCAAGAGCAGGCTCTATGCTATTTGTCAGGTCAATACAGGGAGAGATCAGTAGTGCTTCTTTAAAGTAACAATATGATGATTCCAGATATAAATATTTACCCTGATAAGTTCCATAAGTATGATCGAAAGAGGGTCCGGTATTGTTCGAAGGAGTTGGTCCGCTGTTTGTTCTCCAGTCAATATCATCACCTTGCAGATTCATCGCATTTATCCAGCCATGATCGAGTGTGCAGATAGTATTCTCACAATCACTTGCAGTATTACATAGAGTGAAGCTTTCCATGTTTTCCGTGGTGTCGGTACTTATTGTTACTCCTGCTATGGTATTAATTATCGATACAATCGTATCATTATACCTGTTGCCATCATTCAAATAACTTAACCATGCAGTGAGTTTGTAACTTCCGGGTGAAGATAGATCTATAGTAGTTATAAAGCTGTAATTTACAGAATCACCAGGAGTAATTGTTCCATTATATATTTCTGAAACAACACCATAACTGTCAAGCTGGTAATAAACATCTATGTTGGTAAGGTCAGATGTTCCCCTGTTTTTAATTCTAATTTCAACATTAACATTTGTATAATCCTGACAATCCTGAATAGTTGAAGAGGCAGGAGATAGTTTGGCGAGTTCGGCATCGACAGGGATGATACAGTTAAATACTCCCGGATTTTTTCGAATTGCATATGCTCTTCTGCCAACAGCATTATTTGGTCCTAATGCTTTAACACTAAACCAGTATTCATCCACCGGATTAATACCTCCAATAATAAATGATGTGTTTGTTGTTATTCCTACAGAATCCATATACATATTTCCAAGCCAGCTTACTTCATATGCAACAGCACCGGGAACAGAGTCCCAGCTCATCTGACATGAATCAGGGCATGCCCAGTCGATGTTAAGGTTCTGAGGGACTTCCATAATGGAGAAAACTGCTTCGCTTTCATCAGATAAAATACCCCTGCTTACTTTAATAAGTGCGTTACCTGTCAGGATATTTGGTATGATCCATTCATAATAACGCTGGCTGCCACTGACTGTACTAGTAATCAAATTCCAACTTGTGCCACTATCAATACTGTATTCAATTGAAAAATCACCTGTAGTTCCATAAGCATCCCATCTAAGAGTTTGTGTTTCTCCGGCAGCAAAACCTTCTCCACCAAGAGGATAGGTAACATCTATTTCATCGGAAATAAACTCATACAAAACAAAATATTTTTGAGGTCCCTGTGGAATTTGAAAGCCATGAACTTCAGCTGTGTATATTCCTGCAGGTGGATCGTTAATAGTTACCTGCTCCATATTATTTATGGTATCAACACCTCTTGTTGCCGGTAAGTCAAGAGTTACAGGGTTTGGTGTTGGATCCAGTATCCATGGATTAAACGGTTGAAAGCTTGGGTCAATAAGCTGCATATTCAGATCATTAACCAGTGCTTCTGTTGCATTAGGAGCTCCTTCATAGTCGAGCCAGTATAACATTACTCTTAGCTGTTTTACTCCTACAGGAACATTAATTGTAAATGTTTGTAATGAATCCTGCTCCATTGTTGCTTCAAAATACCTGTTCTCTTCAAGTATTTTAACAGCTCTTAATGCATTTACCCTTCCCCATCCATATTTATAGTCGGGTCCTGAGTTGCCATAGTCTTCGGTTGTATTCAAAAGGGATGCTTTAATAAGAGGTGATTCCGGATTCTGTCCATTGTTATGTATTTTGAATGCGTGATATAAGGTTGCAACAATACCGGCAATACTTGGTGCTGCGGCTGATGTTCCGCCTCCAGGAGCATAATCATTTGGTGGTTCAGTAGATAACTGATCAACTCCATTTGCACAAATATCCGGTTTTATTCTTCCGTCTGCTGCAGGGCCACGACTACTGCTGGTTGCAAGGTTACCAAGGTAGTCAAGATTACCTGTAGCTATAGTATTTTTTGCAGCTTTATATCCTCCTGTGATGTTACCCCAGCCACTTCCGGCACCATAGCCACAATCAGAGGTTCCTGCATTTCCAGCTGAGAAAACATGAATAAGTGCAGGATTTTCTCTTATCTGCTCGTCTATTGCACTGGCATCGCTTGTATATTCACCACCACATCCCTGACTATATGATGTTGAGGTAATAACGGTTCCAAGATTAATTAAGTTAGCAGCAGCATCCACAATGTGAGGATAACCGGTAATGCTGTACATCTGAAGGTAAGCACCCGGGGCTGATCCTACGATTGTGGGATCAAGATTTCCACACCCCATTAATATACCTGATGTCATATCTCCATGAGTTCCACCATAACTTACGGTATGTTGGGTTAATCTCCCCTGATAATCAATATGAGGACCTATTGCACCATCATCAGCAATTGCACAAACTACACCTGATCCATCGTAATGACGTCCTGCAGCATAAGCAGAGTTTACTGCATTAACCCTGTGTAAACTTCTGGCTTCTGTATCATCAGGTACCGGAGGGTGAGGTATTGCATCAAGGTACATGATAAATGCAAAATTTGCTACTTTATCAATATCTTCAGCTTTAATACGCAGTGTAAGCAATTGTGAATAATCATAAGATGAAATGATCTGAATACCTGCTTCATTTACCGTTGACTTAACTGAGGCTGGATCAATGTTTTTATAATATTTGGCGACAATATCAACTGTGCCGTCTTCATTCACTGCCCAATCAGGATAAGGAGGAGATAGTAGTGTGTTAGCTATTTTATGAATACTTTGTATTCTTGTGATGCTCCGTACATTGTAATTTCTTAAGAGTTCAATGTTAAAACCAATTGGTAGAGATGTAATGTAAGCATAATTTGGAATATAATCCAGAAGCTCAATACCGGATGCTTCAATCAATTCCCTTTCATTTTGAGATGGTATATCATTAAACTGTAGAAAACAATAGTGCTTATCCTTAAAAGTGTCAAAGCTATTCAGACTTCCTTCACTGATAAACGAACTTAAATTCTCATTAAGATATAAAGGACCAGACTTCAATAATAGTCGGTAATCATTATTTGTTTGTTGTGATTGTGTAAATTGGATTACAAAAACCATTAATAACAATGACAGAAGTATCTTATTGGATTTAAAAAATATGTTTCTCATAATTTTTTTTATTTATTAGTTAGATGATGCAAAAATAATTAATTTTATTAGTATTAACTGTAGTTTCGCATTTAGATTTAGAATACAATATAACCATTGATTGTTAGCTTAAAACAACATTATTCAAAAATATCTTGGTGTATCTTTGAGCCTTGGAGTCTTAGTGGCAAGAATTAAAAAAAAGCCACCAAGTCACGAAGACACTAAGATTCACAAAGAAAAGTAAATTGTAATAGAACATTATTATCTGAGTAAAATATATGCAAAATATCTGTTATTAATATTAAATATCTACATATAAAAATATATAAAACTAATTATTTGTTAACTGAGTCTTATTTGGAAGTGTGCTATGACCCTCAGATATGTTAAGGCTTGTATGAAAAAAATGCTATTTTTGTTCATTAACTTTAAATCATATTTTATGAAAATCAGAAACTTGGTGTTTGTTTTAATGGGTTTATTTATTTATTCTTTCGCTCAAATTAGTGCTCAGGAAGTAAAGGCCGATGACATTCTCGGTGTTTGGCTCAACGAAGACAAGGATGCACACGTTAAAGTTTACAAGGAGGGTGGAGAGTATTTCGGCAAAATTGTCTGGCTGAAGGAACCCAACAGGCAAGAAACAGGAAAACCTAAATTGGACAGGGAAAATGAAGATGAAAGCCTGAGATCAAGGCCTGTAATGGGTTTGCTTCTGCTAAAGAATTTTGAATTTGATGGTGATGATGAATGGGAAGACGGAACAGTTTATGACCCTAAAAAAGGATCAACCTACGATTGTTATATGGAGTTTGATGATGAGGATGATCTGGACAAACTCAAGGTAAGAGGATACATTGGGTTTAGTCTGATTGGAAGAACAACTTATTGGACCAGGGTAAAGTAGGCCGGTTTTTATCCCCTGAAGAATAAAGCTTTAATAATATAGTTGATCATTTTAGGATTTTCTTTTAAACGACGCATTGAATATCCATGCCACTGGCTGCCATAAGGTATATAAACACGCATGGTGTGGCCTTTATCAATAATAGATTTGCGTAATTCGGGAGTTACACCCAAAAGCATTTGAAATTCGTAGCGCTCTTTCGGCACTTTATATTTTTCTATTAATTCGTATGCTGCATTTACTAAAGGCTTGTCGTGTGTAGCAATTCCAATATAAATATTATTTTTTAGCATGAAATCCATCTCTTCAATAAAGTGACTATTTACTTCATCATATTTTTTATATGCAATTTTTTCAGGCTCGACATATATTCCCTTACATAGACGAAAATGCAATCCATCCTTTTCTGAATGAATATCCATCAGGTTTTTAACATCATCAAGTGTTCTTCTCATGTATGCTTGTAAAACTAAACCTACATTACCGGGAAATTCAGATTTTATCTTTCTGTATATCTCAATCTCCATGTCCACACAAGGTGAATCCTCCATGTCGATACGAACAAAATTACCATAAGACGCAGCTTTTTTAACTATTTCCCTGATATGCTTATAGCAGATATCTTTATCCAGCAATAATCCAAACATTGTAGGTTTAACAGAATAGTTGCCATCAATTTTTTGACTCTCTATTTGCTCTATCAAGTCAAGATATTCCTGTTTATTAGATTCTGCTTCATCGAGTTTGGAAATAAATTCACCAAGAATGTCTATCGTCACTTTTATACCATCGCTGTTGAATTTTTTTGAAACATTAATGGCATCCTCAACATGTTCACCTGCAATATATTTTTTTGAGAAGATCCAAACCAGCTTTTTTGGCATTAGTTTTAGTAATGAATATATAATATTGTTTATCATGGCTGATAAAATTATGTTGTTTAAATATGAAATTTTTCAGGTATCAAACATACATAAAAAAACGATAGTTTATCATTGTTAGGATTTTTTTTTATTGAATATGTTTATAGTAATTCAATAGTAATGCGAATCAAGAGTTGAAAAAATAATATGCTGAAAATTAGCCACTAAGGCATGAAGACACAAAGATATCACGAAGACTGACAAATGGCGGCATTATTAACTTTGTGAACCTTAGAGTCTTGGAGT
>JAIOTT010000400.1 GCA_021106655.1 Bacteroidales bacterium | reverse complement strand
GACCTATAATGGCAAGCACCTCTCCTCTTGTCATTTCTAAATTTAAATCTTCCAGTATCAATTTACTATTGTATCCAACAGAGATGTCATTAATTCTTAATATGTCGTCTTGTTTGAACATTGCTAATTAATAAGGTTATTGGCGTTATTAATTTTATTATTTTCAATAATCCGGCCTTCCTTAAGTATAAGCACCTGATTACTGATTGAGCTCACTTTTTCAATATTATGCTCAATTATAATGAAGGTTTGTCCATTCCTGGCAAGATCCGACAATGTATCACTAATTTTATCAATCATTTTAGCATTTAATCCTGCAAAAGGTTCATCCAGTAATATTAGTTTATAATTGTTCATCATTAGCATCCCAAGTGAGAGTAGTTTTTTCTCTCCATGTGATAAAGATCCTCCAAAATCCTGTGATTTATCCAATAATCTTAAATAATTTAATACTTCAGCTGCTTTATTACGACTTGTCTTTTCAAATGATTTAATGGATGCTGGATTTACAAAATAGTTCAAGATTCTTTCACCTGGATTGTCGAAACAAGAGGCGAGTAAAATATCCAACACTCTCATGTTCTTGAATACTCGAGAATTTTGAAATAATCTTCCAATACCAGCTCTGGAACGAGCAATGGCACCCCATTGTGAGATGTTTTTACCATCAAAAATGATATTTCCATTATCATGACTATCAAATCCATTAATCAGGTTAAACAAGGTTGTTTTTCCTGTTGAATTCTCACCTGTTAAAGCAATAATACTGTTTTTTTCTACAGAAAATGAAATCTCCTGTAAAACCTGCAATCCATTGTAAGCTTTTGATAAATTCTCGATGATTAATAAATCTTCCATATTCTATTTAAAGACATATTTGCCAAAAAATCCATCTGGCTTAATCCTTATAATCAATATTAAAACAAATCCATAAATTATCATCCTTAAACTTGCTGCTATAGAATCAGGAATATCAATAAATTTCAATACTTCTGGAAGTAAAATATAAAATAACGCGCCTGAAACCGGTCCCCAGATATTTCCTGTTCCACCAATAATCACAATTGACATTATTAAGATTGATTCATCAATTGTGAATGAAGATGGATCAATATATGTGACATAGGTTGCATAAAGGCTACCTGCTATAGCAGCCAGAGCTCCCGAGATGCAAACACTAAAACGCTTGTAATACTTTGGATTTTTACCCATTGCAATTACAGCCAATTCATCATCACGTGTACTTTCAAGTAAACGTGAAAAAGGTGTTTTTTGAAACCACAATAAAAATAATATTGTCAATACCATAAAAACAAATCCTAATAATGCAAAGGAAGAGAGGTTATCAAATGCTACTCCCAATATTTCAGGTTGTGGGATCCCAGCAATACCATATGGACCATTTGTTAAGCTTGTCCAATTATAGATGATAGCATATAATATTATCTGAAAAGCCATAGTTGCCAAAGCAAAATACAGGTCCCTTAATCTACTTGCTATAAAGGCAATAAATAAACTAAAAAAGACACTGACAACAATCGATATTACTATTGCTAATAAAAATGGTGATCCTAACTCCACCATAAATATAGCAGTAACATAAGCTCCAATCCCATAAAAGATGGCCTGTGCAATGGATAATAGGCCTGTAAATCCAACCTTCATATTAAGGGAGAGAGCCAGGATAATATAAATCTCAAGCAGTATTACTATATGTAAAAAATAGTTCATCGGTTTTCAATCCTGAGTTTGTAAGACATAATACCTTCTGTTCTGAACAGTAATATGATAATTAATATCAGATAGGTTATACCTTCTTTCCATTGTGCTGATAAAAACCATTCAGTAAAGTTTTGGATAGTAGAGATTAGTATTGCTGTAATCAGTAAAGTCCAGAATGAGTTTTTTCCTGCTAAAATAACCACAACAACAGCACTCAGTGTAATACTCATACCCATATGGGGATCAATACCAACATCATATGCTTTTAACAAAGCGCCTGAAGCCGCTAATAAAGAGCCAATTATTATCGCAATCAGTCTCATTTTTTTCACATTGATCCCAATTACGCTTGCAATTTCCTGGTTATCAGCAACAGCTTGTAATTTCTTTCCTATTCGGGAAATATTAACCGGTACTGCTAATACTAATAAGCAAATGATTGCGAATAAGAATTGGACTTGTTGACCATGAGTTATTATTATGTCACTAATAAAATAGCTTTCTTTTACTTCATTATTGATCATTTGAGTTTCGTTACCAAATAACAATGCAATCATGTTGACAATAACAATGTATAAACCAAGGGAAGTTATCAGTGAAATAATTTCACTTGCCTGTTTCTTGTATAATGGCCGGTAAACTAACAATTCAATCAACAATGCTAAAAGGGAAACAAATAGAATTGTCAGAATAATGGATATGCCCCAGAGAAGAATCTCGTGTAAAATAAAGAGGTTCTGACAATAAGAATGTATGAAGATTAAAAAGTAAACAGATGCAACATATACACCTCCATGAGCAATATGAAAAACCTTATTTGTACGGAATATCAAACTGAAACCATAAGCAACAAGCATCAGTAATAAACCTGAAACGATTGAATTGATTAGTATCTGTATAAAGATCTCCATTATGGCTATTGTTCAATATATAAAATTATAGTCAAAAATAAGTTTAAAAACTCAATATGCAAACAATACTTCTATTTGTTCAGTAACTCAAGTTAGTAACTAATCATTCTGCATTACATAAGTGGTAACTTTCCTCAATCAAGTATTCCAATAACATTTTAGAATGAATACAAAAAATTTCATCAATGCCAAAAATGGTGCCATGCTTCATATGAGCTCTATATGGGCAACCCCCTCCACAAATGCCCAATGCTGGACAGAAAAAACAATCCTGGTTATTAAATGGGGTTCTTTTATTCCAAATTGGAATTGAGGTTTTGTGGACGTCCTTGTCAGGATTAAATTCCTCAAAATACTCTCCGGTCACAGCAAAACTCTGGCAAGGACCAATTTTACCATCCGGAGTAAATACAATTTGCCCTCCACAACCCGTGCAATCTTTAATTATTGGATTATTCTCTATAAATGCCTTCAATTTACGAGATAATCGATCCTCATATGTTTGTGAATTCCGGTGCTTCCTATGGATCTTGACTAACTCCTCTGTCAGGGTTTTTGCATAGGACTCAGTTGTATCAGGATAGTTCTGCACATCAAGAATATAGTTTAATCCAATATTTTGAGCTTTGACTTCCTCAACAAGGAAGTCAAAAGTCTGATATGCCTTACCTTCCTGGCCAATACCAATTGTACAGGAAATGCTAAAGTTTATATCATTTTTACGCAATAATTCAATTTTCTTCATCAATCTGTCGAATATTCCATTACCAGCTATATCAACACGGTTAGTATCAGTTATGTCCTTTTTACCATCCAGAGATAAAACCAGATTAATATCATATTTCTTTATCATTGATATACTATAATCTGTTAAGAGCAATCCATTAGAAATTACAACATAAGTACATTTTGTATTTCCACGTTTGGGGTGTGATTCAATGTAGTTAATAGTATCTTCAATCAGCATAGGATAAAGTAGTGGCTCTCCTCCATAAAATGTAAAAGTATATTCATCTGCATTCTCATTTGCATTTTGAAAGAAATAGTCAGTATAAACATAAGCTTCACTTTTTGACATGACATTTTTTTCAGCACAATCATTCTTTTTGTTCATCACAATGCAATATTTACACCTCAAATTACAATCATCAGTTATCATGAAATAAGCTGTTTTAAGATTGATTTCTTCAGTATGCAAATCCTTGATCCTGTCAATCTTTTCATACTCGTCGTAATCATCAGGAACAAGAAATTTATTACTTACTAATGTCTTCATAAATACAAGGCCTATGTCACCATTGGATAGAAAAGCCTGCTCAACAGATTGCTCATTTGAGCAGTCAAAAAGAGACTCAAGAACATTACATTGAATTTCCGAATAAAAAACCTTCATGGAAATAGAATGGAAAATGGCAGTAATACCAGCATTAATTTTTTTTAGATGAACGAATTTTGATAACCTCATTTTGAATATTGGATTTTGATGCAAGAGCCTCTATGGCTCCTGCATCAGTTTAATACTAAAGCACGTCGAGAATATCAACTATGCCATTATCTCCGCGGCAAAAACATGCACCCTGGCAGTTACCGCACTGCCCTGCATTAGCGCTTGTAGGATCATGAGCCATCCTGAGGCTGGCTAACATTTCTCCTACTGGCTGGGTAAAAACATTTAAGTTAGTCATAATAAATAAATTAATGAATAAATGAGTGATTCATCTATATAGAAATTAGCAGTTAGTTGGAGTTAGTTGAAATTATAAAAAGATGGTAAAAAAATGCAAGAAGTGATTGTGTGAAAAATAACCTGAATATCCACTTAGAGATTCTAGTCCAAGTCATATTATACAAATGACCAGAGGAATGCTTTTTTCTTCAATAATTCAAATAGTTCATAATCAAAACATCCTCAAAAATAAAGCTGGAGCAATCATGTTAGATCCACATCGTCAACAAGAAGTTGTTTCGCTTTGGTTTAAGTACCAACCTCAGAGAGAAAGTGATTACTCAAAAGAAGTAATTGAAGGTTTTAGTAATATTAATTGGATATTCAAGCATTCTGAAGGAATTTCCTAAATAATCTTCATACTACCATCTACCATATTTCCTAAATGCTTGTATTGTTTGATAATATCCGTAAGCAATAAAAACTCGACCCACCATATCAAGAATATAAGCAAATCCTCTTGGTTCATATTGCTCCATATAGTTAAAGCTATGTGCAGCATAAAGAAACTCAACAAAATATTTGATGCTTTGTCCGCTAACACTCCAAAATTCTGGCAAACCTTCCCATCCCCATTCAAAATATGGATTTTTTAAACATAAAACATATGGGATAAAAAACAGGAGAGCCACAATAATTGTAAACTTTACACCACGCCACCACTTTAAACCATATCCATTGGAAATACAATTCATAAAAAGAATAAACTTCTCAGTGATTTTACCATTCCATTTTCCTTGTCGTATCTCATTCCAGTAAACCTCCATCTCTTTTTTATGATAGATTAAGGCTTCAATTTTGTTATTGAGTTTAAGGAGTTCGTGTTTAACTATTCTGAATGTTTCCCTGTTAGCAACTTGAATACTACAATTATTGAATAATCCGAACTCCTTAAATACAGCTCCCACAAAGTCTGTTTCTGCCAGATTACTTCCTGAGAAATTTGCTGGTTGTTCAAACTGGACAGATCTAAAGGAAGTTTTCCCAAGTTTTACATTTATGAATTCACAGTTTTTATGAAATTTAGATAAATAAAAGTCGATCAATTGAACATTTTCTGATATTACACTGTTAAAGAAAATATTTCCTGAAACCAGCACATTAATGAATTTGGTATCTGCCTTAAATTCTGCTTCTGTAAAATCAGTTTCTCCTTTAAATTGAGTCCATGAAAGATCTGCTTCACCAGAGAAAATGCATCTAAAGAACTTAGCAGATGAAGAGAACTTGGTTCCAAAAAAAACAGAATTATTAAGGAACTGAGCTTCCGAATAATCAGCATCACCGGAGAATGTAACAGCTCTAAAAATTGAATCATTATTAAATTTAGCTTTTATAAAATTCGCTAATCCTGAGAATTTCGCAGATTCAAAATATGCTACACCATGAAATTTACTATTTCTAAAATCACTATACCATTCAAATTGTGTTTCGAAAAAGTTAGCATCTTTGCCGAAATGAGTATTCATAAAATCAACTCTTCCGGTAAATTTTGCCCAATCAAAAGTTGTATCACCTAAAAATTGTGTTGAGTGAAAACTGGTATTCTTTGGAAATTGAACTCTCGAAAAATTTGCGTTTCCATTGAATCTGGCATTTGAAAAATTTGCTTTATCTAAGAATTTTACCTGATGGAAGTCAGCATCCTTTTCGAAAATAGCTCCGGTGAAGTTT
>JAIOTT010000324.1 GCA_021106655.1 Bacteroidales bacterium | reverse complement strand
GCTGTGGGAACTATTGTAATTGATAATTCTTCAGCCTGGCGAATGGACCCTGATAAAAAACTTATAATTCCTGAAATTAATGGCAAAGAACTAACAAAAAGTGATAAGATAATTGCTAATCCAAATTGCTCAACAATTCAAATGTTAATTCCACTTGCTGAACTGCATTACGAATATAAGATCAAAAGAGTTGTTGTTTCTACATACCAATCTGTAACAGGAACAGGAGTTGCTGCGATGAATCAGATGGAAAATGAAAGAAAAGGTGTAAAAGCAGAGATGGCATATCCTTATCCTATAGATAAAAATTGTTTACCGCATTGTGGGGAATTTACTGATAACGGATACACTTCGGAAGAGATTAAACTTGTTAATGAAACAAAAAAGATTCTGGATAAAAACATAGAAGTGTCAGCCACTGCTGTAAGAGTCCCTGTTGTAGGAGGACATTCGGAAGCAGTAAATATCGAATTCCATAATTCAATAAATATTGATAATATAGAATCTATTTTAAACAATACTAAGGGTGTCATAGTTCAGGATGATGTTGAAAATAATATTTACCCGATGCCGGTTTTATCAGAAAATAGAGATGATGTTTTTGTTGGAAGGATCAGAAAAGACTTTTCGCAACCAAATACAGTTAATCTGTGGATAGTTTCTGATAACCTTAGGAAGGGGGCGGCTACTAATGCGGTGCAAATAGCGGAGCTTATGCTCAGGTATAAGGGTTAAGGTAGTAGGTATAAGGATTGTTGAGTGTTGATTATTGATTATTTGATTGTTGATTTATGATTGTATTTAAGTTTGGCGGTGCATCTATAAAAGATGCAGATTCAATAAGACATCTGAAGAAAATATTGGGTTCTTATGATGACAATATTATTGTCGTTGTTTCTGCTATGGGTAAGATGACCAATGAGTTGGAGAAACTTGTAGTTCATTATTTTTCTAATGAATCAACCGAGAACCAGTACAATCTCATTAAAGAATTTCATCTTAACATTATTGATCAGCTTTTTCCAGATAAGGAACATAAGATATATACTGATATTGAGAATATTTTTAAAAATCTCAAATCAACAATCAACAATCAACAATCAACAATCTTTGATTTCCTGTACGACCAGATAGTATCTGTTGGTGAGATTCTATCAACAACAATAATCAGTGAATATCTGAATAGTGAAAAAGCAGAATGTAAATTGGTTGATGTCAGGAATTGCCTGAAAACAGATCAGAAATATCGCGAAGCCAACGTAAACTGGGAGTTAACAGAAAGTCTGTGCAAACAGTATTTTACTTTTAAAGATACTTCAAAATATATTACTCAGGGTTTTATAACTGGAGCTTCTGACGGATCGACAACAACCTTAGGGAGAGAGGGATCTGACTACACGGCAGCTATTTTTGCGAATATATTATCTGCTAAAGAAGTTATTTTCTGGAAAAATGTCCCCGGGATTTTAAATGCTGATCCGGAATGGTTTGAAAACACAAAGAAACTAGACAATATTTCATATTGGGAAGCGATTCAATTGTCATATTATGGGGCAAAAATTATTCATCCAAAAACAATTAAGCCTTTAGAAAACAAGCATATCCCCCTACACATAAAATCATTTATCAATTCTGAAAGCCCCGGAACTCTGATAAACAAAAATAGCGACAATGATGATCTTATCCCTTCCTTCATCTTCAAAATGGATCAGACCTTAATTTCAATTTCGCCCAGAGATTTTTCATTTATCATGGAAGACAAACTGAGTGAGATATTCGGAATATTTGCAGATTTAGGAATTAAGATCAATCTCATGCAAACTTCAGCTATAAACTTCTCTGTTTGTATTAACCATAATAAAAGTAAAATTGACCACTTACGGGAAAAGCTGGGAAATAAATACAAGATATTTTTTAATACCGGGCTTGAACTGGCAAGTATACGACACTATGATCAGGAAACCATCGACAGAGTCATCTCAAATAAAAAGGTCTACTTAGAACAAAGAACCAGGAATATGGCGAGATATGTTTTAAAAAGATTATGAGATTGTGAGACATTAGATTGTGAGACAAACTAATAAGCCAGGGACGCCTTCCCCGACCAAGAAGATTACAAAACAACAATCCTTAAATGTATAGGGGAATGCGTCCCTTCATACGCTAAAGTCGCTTACATCGCTAAAGTCGAAGTTCCAAGCAACGCCCTCATAAACTGCTCCCCTTTGATTACTCCATAATAACCTTTTTTTGTACTCTCTTCGTTATATTCAGATACATTATCGCCTGAAGTGCCGGGATGGTAAATAAGAAAGGGAACGGGATCATGCGTATGTGTTCTGAGTTCGCATGGTGTTGGATGATCAGGGAGTAGTGCAATGGTAACATCTTCGTCCATTTTTGTGGTTTCTTCCACTATGTATTTCACCACACGACTATCAAGATATTCTATTGTCTTTTTCTTTAATTCATGGTCGCCTTCATGACCTGCCTCGTCACTAGCTTCAATATGCAGGTAAACCAGGTCAACATCCTTTAAGGCATCTACAGCAGCTTTTGCTTTACCTTCATAGTTTGTATCATACAAACCTGTTGATCCTTCTACTTTTATTGCTTTCATACCGGCATATTTCCCTATCCCATATAAAAGATCAACAGCTGATATCACAGCTCCTGAAACCCCATAGATATTTTGTAAAGTATCCATATCCGGCTTATTACCTGGTGACCATGGCCATATTGAATTCGCAGGATCTTTACCCTCAGATATCCTCTTTTTATTTATAGGATGCTGATTTAATATCTCCTGAGACCTAAGGATTAAACAATTCACAACATCAGTAGTTGAAGCATCAGTTCCAGTAGGTTTTACCAAAACATCCTTAAATGGTGTTCCTGGCACATCATGAGGAGGCGTGCATGCGATATTATTTTCAGCATTTTTTAATACTAATAAATGTCGATAGCTAACCCCCGGGTATATCTTAACTTCGTCAGTTTCTAATTCTTTTCTTAAAGTCGTGATCAACTTATGTGCCTCTCCATTGCTTATATGACCGGCAGAATGATTTTTTATTTTATCATCCTCTATACAGATCAGATTACACCGCATTGCAAGGTCATTATCATCGATTTCAACTCCCATGCTGGCAGCTTCCAAAACTCCCCTGCCCTGATATACTTTTTTTACATCATAACCCAAAACTGCCATATTTGCGATCTCACTTCCAGGTGGCATATCCGCAGGAACTGTGATAAGTTTTCCACATCTGCTAATTTTACAAAGAGCATCAATATTTGGTGTTTCTGCAGCCATTAAAGAAGTTTTGTCACCAAATTCCTTTATAGGATATCCTGCCATGCCATCGCCGAGGATTATAATATACTTCATATGAATTACGAATTACGAATTACGAATTATGAATTACGAATTACGGATTATGGATTACGAATTATGAGTTAGAGTTTAGAGTCTCTAATTTCTAATTTAATATCTCTCTTTCAAATAAGCCTTAAACTCCAAATAATCATTATCAAGTTTATCAAATTGCTCCTCTTTTTCATCCAGTCCTTTAAGACTATCAGGTAAGTCAGGGTCAAGTCCAAGAAGCTCATTGATCTTCTCTGGAAATTTTGCCGGATGAGCTGTTTCAAGCGAGACACAGAGTTGATCAGCATTTTCTTTATTATTTTCAAGATAACTCATCAAACCTTTCCACCCCACAGCTCCATGTGGTTCAAGGATAAGCTTGTGTTTATTAAAAGCTTCTTTTATAGTTTGTTGTGTAGCATCATCCATAATACTTATTGAGAAAATATCTTTTCTCATCTTCTCCATATCCGGCATTTGGCTGACACTTCCTTTTTCATCCATCACTCCCCCGTAAAGAGCAATTAACCTGGATAAATTACTTGGATGTCCAACATTCATAGCACTTGAAATACAGTTATATGAAGGCTCTATTTTCTCATATTTTCCTATATCCATGAATTTCGGGAACTCGTCATTTTGATTTGTCGCAATAATAAATTTTTTAACAGGGAGCCCCATATTCTTTGCAAAAATGCCGCCCATCATATCTCCAAAATTACCTGATGGTATAGAAAAAATAACTTCCTCATTATTTTCTCCTGATCTCAATTTCGCAAATGAATAAAAATAATATACAATCTGTGGCACCAACCTTCCGATATTTATTGAATTAGCCGAAGAAAGCTTCAGATAATCAAGATCAGGGTCAGTGAATGCTTCTTTCACCAATGCCTGACAATCATCAAATTTTCCTTTCATGGCAATGACCCGGATATTTCTTCCCAATGGAGTCATTTGTTTTCGCTGACGATTGGTAACTTCAGTCTCAGGAAATAAGACCACAACTTTTATATTATCAAGTCCATAGAAAGCATTTGCAATTGCGCTTCCGGTATCTCCTGATGTCGCTGTTAAGATTGTAATACTCCTGCCCTCTTTATTAAGATAATAGTTCATCAGTCGTCCCATCATTCTGGCAGCAAAATCCTTAAATGATGCTGTCGGCCCCTGATCAAGGCGCATGACATATTTATTATCATACACATTTTCAAGTGGGACATCATAATTATAAGCATCTTTTACAATGGCTAATAAGTCATCATCAGCAATCTGTCCCCGTAAAAACATTCTACCAATCTCAAAGGCGATCTCATAGTACTCTTTATTCGAAAAACTTTTGATCTCCTCCTTAGTAAAAGCCGGGATCTCTTCCGGCATATACAATCCCTTATCCGGTGCCAATCCCTTCAACAAAGCCTCACTAAAAATAACCGGCTCTGCATTCAGGTTCGTAGAATAAAATAATATTGAGTCTTTCATTATGAACTTTGAAATTTACAATAACTTTAAATACTCAAGGCACTTTAAGTACTCTAAATACTTATCTGGTTAAAATGGCGGAAGAAGCGCCACCGGCAGAAAACTCAGGTGAAGTAGACTTGATCTTTTTTCCATCAAGGACAGATAAAGCCTGATTCAGATCTTTAATAACATCATCCGGATGTTCTGCTCCAACACAAAGTCTTATAAGGTTAGAAGGAATACCTGCTTCTATTCTACCCTCTTCTCCTTGCTGCGAATGTGTTGAGATAGCCGGAATAGTAGCAACAGTTTTAATCCTGCCAAGATCTGTTGCGCGGAATATTCTTTGAAAGGCATCAAAAACATCTCTTGTTGCCTGTGCTCCTCCATTCACTCTTAATGACATAAGGTGGCCATACCTGTTCACCTTTTTATTATATATATCATCAAACTCTGAATCTACAAGTACAAGATATTTAGATGCTAATTCGTGTAATGGGTGAGACTCCAGTCCGAGGTAATCAACCCCTTCAATATGTTTGTGTTGTTCAAGGAACTTTGCTACTGCCATGGTATTTCTGCTCATTAAATCCATCTTAGACCTCAACGTCCTGATATCATTCAATGAGAGTATACAATTCATTGGGGAAAGATTTGGGCCGTTATCCCTGTTTGGAAGAGCTTTTATATACATTCCAAAATCGGCTTTCATCCCATCATTATCAATCGTAGAGGGAAGATTTTTCCTTGCAATTACTGCACCACCAATACCAAATCCGCTTGTTGTTAACGATTTTGTTACAGATTGTACAACAATATCTGCTCCATGAGCCAGGGGGCGAAGAAGAGCCGGAGAAGCAACTGTTGCATCAACAATCATAGGTATACCATGCCTATGAGCTAGTTCAGCAACCTTTTCAAGATCAAAGAAAGCTTGTCCCGGATTACTAGGCATCTCTCCATAAAGGAAGCGTGTGTTTTCATCAATTTTCGATGCCCATTCATCCATATCATTTGAATTAATTATCTTTCTCCATTCAATATTTTTTTCCTCATGTTTCCTTATTCCAAACTGCTGGAATGTACCACCTTACAGCTGGGC
>JAIOTT010000180.1 GCA_021106655.1 Bacteroidales bacterium | reverse complement strand
CTCTAAGGTTCACAAAGTTAATAATGCTGTCATTTGTCAGTCTTCGTGATATCTTTGTGTCTTCATGCCTTAGTGGCTAATTTTCAGCATATTATTTTTTCAACTCTTGATTCGCATTATTAGTTATAAGTTATTAGTTCATAGTTCTTCCTGTAGAAATAATTTTATTTTCATTTAACTTATAACGTATAACTTCTTTTTTAATATAATTCAGGTTGTGAAATTAATTAAAATAAACTGCTAATTCGTGTTAAAAAGTATTTACTATTAGTAAAATATTTGATCTTTAAATTTGCCCTCCTCTAACAAAGATATTAATAATAATACTATTTTTGCATAAAATGGAGCACATAAGGAATTTTTGCATTATTGCGCATATAGATCACGGGAAAAGTACTATCGCCGACAGGCTTCTGGAATACACTGATACTGTTACAGGAAGGGATTTACAGAATCAACTATTGGATGATATGGACATTGAAAGAGAAAGAGGTATAACTATAAAAAGCCATGCCATTCAGATGGAATATTTGCACAATGATCAAAAATATATTTTAAACCTGATCGACACTCCCGGGCATGTTGATTTTTCTTATGAAGTATCACGTTCAATAGCTGCATGTGAAGGTGCATTGCTTATAGTTGACGCCACCCAGGGAATACAGGCCCAAACAATTTCTAACCTTTATCTTGCCCTTGAAAATGATTTGGAAATCATACCGGTCATGAATAAAATGGATCTGGAAAATGCAATGGCAGATGAAGTAAGAGATCAGATAATTGATCTTATTGGCTGTAATGAAGATGATATAATTGAAGCAAGTGGGAAAACTGGATATGGCATAGATAAAATAATAAATACTGTAATTGATAAGATTCCACATCCTGTTGGTGATGCTGAAGCACCGTTACAGGCCTTGATTTTTGATTCCTTATTTAATTCCTTCAGGGGAATAATTGCATATTTCAGGATAATGAATGGTGAGATCCGTAAAGGAGATCATGTTAAGTTTGTTTCAACCGGAAAAGAATATAATGCTGATGAAATAGGTGTACTCAAGCTTGACCGCATACCTCGTGAAGTCTTGAAAAGTGGAGATGTCGGATATATTATCTCCGGAATAAAAACTTCAAAAGAAGTTAAGGTTGGAGATACTATCACCCATGTTGAAAATTCATGCAAGGAAGCTATTTCAGGATTCAGTGATGTTAAACCTATGGTCTTTGCCGGAATATATCCTGTCGACACTGATGATTATGAAGAGCTGAGAGCTTCCATGGATAAGCTGAAATTGAATGATGCTTCATTGACCTTTATCCCAGAATCCTCCGTTGCTTTAGGTTTTGGTTTCAGATGTGGATTTCTTGGACTGCTGCATATGGAAATAATACAGGAGCGCCTCGACAGAGAATTTAATATGGATGTGATCACAACAGTCCCTAATGTTTCCTATAATGCATACACAACAAAAGGTGAGCTTATTGAAGTACATAATCCATCCGGATTACCCGCGCCAAACTACCTTGATAGAATTGAAGAACCATACATAACTGCAAATATTATCTCTAAATCAGAGTATGTCGGATCTGTTATGAAGTTGTGTATCGATAAAAGAGGGATACTGAAAAATCAAGTGTACCTTACCAGTGACCGTGTGGAAGTGAGCTTTGAAATGCCACTGGGTGAAATAGTTTTTGATTTTTATGATAGGCTGAAAAGTATTTCAAAAGGATATGCTTCCTTTGATTATTATCAGTCCGGATATAAACTGGCGAATCTTGTTCGCCTGGATATTCTTCTTAATGATGAAGTTGTAGATGCTTTATCTACACTGATCCACAGAGATAATGCATATGATTTTAGTAGAAGGATGTGTGTTAAATTGAAAGAGCTTATTCCAAGGCAGCAATTTGATGTTGCTATTCAGGCTGCCATCGGATCAAAGATAATTGCCAGGGAAACCGTTAGAGCCCTCAGAAAAGATGTGACTGCAAAATGTTATGGTGGTGATATAACAAGGAAACGTAAACTCCTGGAAAAACAAAAAAAAGGGAAAAAACGTATGAGGCAGGTTGGAAATGTGGAGGTACCGCAGCAGGCATTTCTGGCTGTGTTGAAATTGGATTAATATTGCCTGAAGCTGGAAGCCATAAGTGGTTTTCCTTCAGGCTTCAGGCTTCGGACTTCTGGCTAAGGATAATATTATTCAAAGCAAGTCTGTAACCATTAGCCATCTTATCCGTCATAGATAATAAGGACTGATTCACATAAATTTCTGAATGACTGTTGTAGAGTATAACACTTGTGTTGATAAGTATTCTGATGGGGTTTTTCGTTTCATCCTGAAAAATATCAGGGATGAAGAGATGGCTAAAGATATCGTTCAGGATTCGTTCTTTAAGATGTGGGAGAAAGTCAGGCAGATAAATTTTGAAAAAGCACGCTCATATCTGTTCACTACAGCATATCATAATATGATCGACATGATCAGAAGGGAAAAACGAATAAATGAATTTAATAATACAAATTGTAATGAACTTGTCGTTGAGCATTCCTATTCTGACCTTAAGGAAATTCTTGATGAAGCTGTTTGTAAATTGCCCGATATTCAACGCTCAGTACTTTTATTGAGGGATTATGAAGGTTATTCATATGATGAAATCGGGGATATTACAGGTTTAAATGAATCACAGGTTAAAGTATATATTTACAGGGCAAGGATTTTTATGAAGGAGTACATCGGTAGCCTTGACAGAGTTGTTTAGTATATGATAACAGGAAATGATGGAATAATTCAAAGTAAATAGCAATAAGTTGTAATGAGGATTAACAGGAATAACTACGAGATCTACTTTCTCGACTACCGTGAAAATCAACTCACTCCCGGTGAGGTTGCTGATTTGATGTTGTTCCTTGAGCAAAATCAGGATCTGAAGAGTGAATTTGATGAGTTTGAAAATATATCAATAAAACCTGACGAAAATATCACATTTGAAGCAAAAGGAGATTTAAAAAAACAACCTGTCACAGCAGTGAATGGGATAAATGCTGAAAACTATGAAGAATACCTTATTGCTTCCATCGAAAAGGAACTGAAAGCAAATGAAGAAACAAACCTTGTTCTCTTTCTGAAAAAAAATACTTTCCTGCAAAAAGAATATGAATTGTTTAAGTTGAGTATTCTGAGTCCGGACAGAGCTGTTGTTTTTCCTGACAAATCCTCGCTATATAAAAAGGCTGCTATTATTAGTTGGAAGCCTGCCTTGTATTATGCAACTTCTGCTGCTGCCGTTATATTGTTGTTCTTTAGCATTTATCTGAATATTGATGCTCCTGAAAATAAAGAGAATATTATTGCTCAGGCAGGCCAGGGAAGTGCTATTGTGGAAGATAGTGTAGATACAAAAAAAGCTGAGAAAAAAGAACAAGTAATATCACCTTCTAAAGAAGATAACAGTTCAGGAATAAGAACTATCATTAATAGAAATCCGCATACCAAACAAAGATCATTAAAAGCTCCCAAAAGAAAAACGGATGTAAGTGATAAAGACCCGGAGCAGATCAAAAAGATAAAAATCACATCTGTTGAATTAAGGGCAAATACCAGAGAAATAGTAACAGAGGATCGTGATTATATTTATGATGTTTTCAGGAATTCTAATGTTGATGATATTCAATATGCTGATACTGATCCTGCAACGGATGATAGCAAAACATTATTGGGTTTTGCATTATCCAAATTTAAGGACGTTTTCAGGAACAAGAATCATGTTGAAAATCAACCCGAAAATATTACTTTCTGGGATATTGCCGATGTAGGTATTAGTGGCTTTAATACTATTACCAGAAGTGATATACAGCTCAACAGGGAATACAACAGCGAAGGTAAAATTAGCACTTTGGCTTTAGTTAGTGATGGTTTTGAAGTCTACAGAAGAAAAGCCCCGAAGCAGAGTAGACAGTAGGCAGTATCCAGTCTCCAGTCATCAGTTCCCAGTCTTCAGATACTTAAACTCTGGCCACCATAAACTCCACACTTTTTCAATAGCTGTAACAAATACATTCCGCTGTTCGTCATACACACAGAATTTAGTATTAACAAAAAACAAAAAAAATGAAAATTCTATTTCGTTATTCTATGAAAATATTATTGGCTATGATAATATTTTCTTCCGGTACAAGCTTAAATTCCCAAAATTCTTCATCTGAGATTACAACTAAAGATTACAATGTAGATCCCTTTACCGGGATTAAGATTGGCGGTGCTTATGATGTGGTGATAGAGCAAGGAGAAACTCAAAATGTTAAAATAACAACCGGAGGGAAATTCCTGGAGATGATTCAGGTTGATGTAAATGATGGCATTTTAATGATCAAAACGAATTCAAAATCGATAAAAACAAATAAAAAAATAGATGTTCACATTACATTTGTAAACCTTAATTCCATTAATATTAGTGGTGCAACTGAACTCAGCAGTAATTCAGTAATTGAATTGTCGAAATTACTTATTAAATCGAGCGGCGCATCAGAGATCAATCTAGAGCTTAAGTCAGATAATTTAACTCTTGATGTTTCGGGAGCTAGTAAGGCCAGACTCTCAGGTGAGGCTGAGATGTTAAAAGCAGAGGTTAGCGGAGCAGCAGTATTGAAAGCAAAAGGATTAAAAGTTGAGAATGCGGAAGTCAACGTGTCCGGAGCAGGAAATACTTACCTTAATGTTACTAATTCTCTTGAGTGTAATGTTTCAGGTGCAGGAAATGTTAATTATATTGGTAATCCCACACAAAAGGAAATAACTAAATCCGGCTCCGGGACTGTTTCTACAAAAGATATTGATAAAACCAGTATTGTTTTGATTGATGTTATTGAGGATGATGAAAATGTTAGTGTAAAGCTTGGGAATCTTGAAATTGAAGTTATTGAGCAGGACGATACAACGAAGATCTCCTTTGGCAAGCATAAACTGATTATTGATGATAATGGTAATGTTAAGTATAATAAATGTAAAGTCAATAATTTCAATGGCCATTGGGCAGGAATAGATTTTGGAGTAAATGGTTATCTTACAGAAAATGGAGATATGGATTTACCTAAAGAATATGATTTTCTAAGCCTAAGACAGGAAAAATCATGGACTGTAGGCGTAAATCTTTTTGAACAGAACTTTAATTTGATTAAAAATCACTTTGGACTTATTACTGGTATTGGATTTCAATGGATGAATTACAGATTTGATAATAATGTTGTTCTTAACGGAGATTCTTCAACAATTTATGGTTTTAGGGATGTTTCAAAAAGTTATACTAAAAGCAAACTTAGTATTTGTTTTGTTAATATACCTGTTCTTTTAGAGTATCAAACTAACAGGCACATGAAATCAAACAGCTTTCATTTAACTGCAGGGATGATTTTTGGCTTAAGATTGGGCTCGCATAGTAAAATGGTTTATGATGATGGTAATAAACAAAAAATCAAAAACAAGGATGATTTTCATCTGCATCCATTTAAGATGGATGCTAACGTGAGGATAGGATGGGGCTGGATCAATTTATTTGGCACTTATTCTGTCACTACTTTATTTGCGAAAAATAAAGGTCCTGAACTTTATCCGTTTACCGCCGGTATAACTCTTGTTGGCTGGTAGGCTCGATTTTATTATTTTCTGATTAAAGCACAAAAGTGATTAAACAAGGGGCTGTAACCCCTTGTTTTTTTTGTGCTTTTTTTTATTAACTTTACACTTTCATTATTGTTTGAGATTATCTTTTTATTGAGTTTAGAATTAATGCATTAACATATACAAAAACTATAGCAATGTCAGGTCATAATAAATGGTCCACCATTAAGCGGAAAAAGGGAGCGGCAGATGCAAAAAGATCCAAGATCTTTTCAAAAGTTATTAAAGAAATAACAGTAGCAGTTAAGGAGGGAGGCCCTGATCCCGAAGGTAATCCGCGTTTACGTGTTGCTGTTGCTAATGCCAAGGGTGCTAACATGCCAAAAGATACACTTAGCAGGGCTATTAATAAAGCTTCTGAGAAAGATGGTGCCAATTTTACTGAAACTACATATGAAGGATATGCACCTAACGGGATAGCAATTTATATTGAATGTACTACTGATAATCTTCAAAGGACAGTTAGTAATGTAAGGTCGATATTTAATAAATACGGAGGAAATTTAAGTACAAATGGTTCATTAAACTTTATGTTTGACAGGAAGGGTATTTTTTCTATCCCCAAAGGAGAACTGGATGATGAAGAATTTGAAATGGAACTAATTGACGCAGGTGCTGAAGACATTGTTCTGGAAGAGGGAATATTTACAGTAACTACCGAAATGGAAGATTTTGGTGCAATGATGAAGAAACTTGAGGAAATGAAGATAGAGCCGGAGAATGCCGAGTTGCAGAGAATCCCAAAAGAGACAATGAAACTCGAAATGGGCTCAGCGAAGAAAATAATGAGAATAATTGAACTTTTTGAAGAAGAAGATGATGTTCAAAATGTATTTCATAATCTTGAAATCACAGATGAACTGATTGCCGAATTAGAATGATCCTACAAATTTTTTATATTAATCAACTTTCTTTTTTTTTCTGGCAAGGTTAAATGTATCTCTGGCTATCATCAATTCTTCGTTAGTAGGTACAACCAGAACCTTCACTTTTGAGTTATCCTTACTAATTACAATTTCTTTTCCTCTTACACCTGTATTTTTTTTAAGATCAAAATCAATACCAAGGAATTCCAGTCCTTTGCATATAGCTTCGCGTGATTCTGGCCCGTTTTCTCCAATACCACCTGTAAAAACTATCATGTCTAATCCACCCAGTGCGGCAGCGTATGAACCAATATATTTCTTTATTCTGTAGTGATACATATTTAGTGCAGCAATCGCTCTTTGAATTCCTTTTGCTGCAGCTTGTTCAATATCTCTCATGTCTTGTGATATTCCAGATATTCCAAGCATTCCACTATGTTTGTTGAGCAGAGTGTTTACCGCCTGAGCGTTTATTTTTTCCTTTTTCGCGATATATATCGTTGCACCATTGTCCAGATCGCCGCTTCTGGTACCCATTATCAAGCCTTCAAGAGGCGTCATGCCCATAGAAGTATCGATCGACTTGCCATCTTTTATAGCAGCCATGGAAGCACCATTACCAAGGTGACAAGTGATGATCTTCAGTTTTTTTATATCCAAACCGAGAATATCACATGCTCTTTTTGAAACATATTTATGACTGGTTCCATGAAATCCATATCTGCGTATTTTATATTTTTGATATAACGAATAAGGAATGCCATACAAATATGCATACCTGGGCATTGTTTGATGAAAGGCAGTGTCAAATACAGCAACTTGTTCGGTATGGGGTAATAGTAGCTGCATAGCTGCTATCCCTTTTAAATTAGGTGGATTGTGTAAAGGTGCCAGATCTGACACCTTCTCAATAGCTTCTACAACTTTATCTGTAAGAAGAGCACTTTTTTTAAATTCTTCAGACCCATGTACTACTCTGTGGCCTACAGCATCAATTTCCTTCAAATTTTTAATACTACCATGTTTCTTGCTGGATAATATTCCAAGCAGATATTCAAATCCTGCCTGGTGGTCAAGGATTTCTCCTTCAAAAGGAATTTTCGGCCCATTGCTTTTTTGATGAATAATTGCGGAACCTTTCAATCCTATCTTATCAACAACTCCTTTAGCTATCACCTTTGCTGCAGGCATTTCGAACAGTTGATACTTAATTGATGAACTTCCACAATTTAATACTAAAATTTTCATTTTCTTCAGGAGTTATGATTTTATAATTTTTTTTACTTCAACACTGAAAAGATCTGTAAGACACAGTGGTATTGCTTTGCCATCCTCATATTTATAAAAGCCTTTCCCAGCCTTTACACCTGTGCAATTTGACCTGACTAACAGAATAATTATCGGAGAAGGTTTGAATTTCCGGTCACCAAATTTCTGGTATAAATTATCCATCATTTTCAGGATCATATCCAGGCCAATTCTATCGGCCATTTCTAAAGGCCCGAACTGATGCCCTGAGGCTTCTTTCATGGTTATATCAATAGATTCAATAGTTGCAACACCTTCCATAAGAATCTCACATGCTTCATTAATAATAGGGATAATCATTCTAGTACTAATATTCCCAGGAGATTCATGAAGGTTTATAACTGTTTTATTTATCATTGTTGCAAATCTTCCGACAAATTCGAATGCCCAGTTAGACGTTTTCTCACCTTTTACTACTTCCAGGATCTTAACTTTTCTGACCGGTGAAATAAAATGGACACCAACAGATCTTTCAGGATATTTTAAAACTTTTGATATTTCAGATATCATAAGGGTGGCTGTATTGGATGTAATAACAGTATCTTTTGAAACATGCTTTTCAACTTCTCTGAAAATTTCCTGGCGTTTCTCAAAACTCGTACCCCGCTTTTTAGTGTTTATTGATTCGATAATCAGGTTACAATCTTTTAGCTCGCTATAATTAGTTGAACCTTTGATCCGTGATAAGATTGCTCTTTTCTCACTCACAGTTAATCCCCACTTATCTATTATTTCATCCAGCTGCATACTTATACCAGTCATTATCTGATTGATTCTTTTATCGCTGATATCAATAAAAATTACATCAATTCCACACTTACTTATTTCAATAGTAATTTCCTGTCCCATCAGGCCGCAACCAATAACTCCAACTTTTTGTAAGCCCCCCTTTTTTTTCTTAGGCTTAGTGGATAAACTATAATTTTCAAGTAATTCTGTCATTTTGCTAAATGTTATGTTGTTAATTGGATTATTAAATCAAGGTGAAAAATTTCCTGAATTTACATAGCAGCAGCCTGATTTGCTGTAATTGCAACCAGGTTTACTATGTCATCGATACTGCAACCTCTTGAGAGGTCATTGATAGGAGCTGCCATCCCTTGCAACACAGGACCAATGGCTTCAGCATGAGCAAGTCTTTGAACTAACTTATAAGCAATGTTACCTGATTCCAGGTTTGGAAACACCAATACATTAGCTTTTCCGGCTATCTTACTGTCAGGTGCTTTCGACTTTCCTATTTTTTCAATTATTGCTGCATCAGCCTGCAACTCTCCATCTATCAACAGATCAGGATACATTTCCATTACAATCCTTGTTGCTTCTTGTACTTTAGTAACTTCAGGTGATTTTGCACTTCCTTTTGTTGAAAAACTTAACATTGCAACTCTTGGCTCAAGCCCGGCAATTGCATTCGCAGTTTTTGCCGTTGCAACTGCAATTTGAGCAAGCTCACGTGCAGAAGGTGTAGGGTGTACAGCACAGTCAGCAAAAACAAGAATTCCATTATCCCCGAAAGATTTATCGGGTATGATCATGATAAATGCACCCGAAACCACACTAATTCCCGGAAGAGTTTTTATAATCTGGAAAGCAGGACGCAATACATCTCCTGTAGCATTCATTGCTCCTGCAACTTCTCCGTCAGCATCCCCGTTTTTGATCATTAAAGTAGCCAGATACAAGGGATCCTCAACAAGTTTTATTGCAAGTTCGCGGCTTAATCCTTTATGTTTTCTGATTTCTAGGAGAAGGTCGGTATAAACATCTTTTTTTGTATGATTTTTGGGATCAATGATCATGGCCTTGCTGATGTTTGAAAGTTCCCATTTATCAGCCAGAGTTTCAATTTCTTTTTTATCTCCCAACAGGATAATTTCAGCCAGGCTTTCTTTAATAATAAGATTTGCTGCTTTAACAGTTCTTTCTTCTGCTCCCTCCGGCAGAACAATCCGTTTACTGTGTTTTTTCGCGTTTAAACGGATACTCTCCATTAATTCCATTTGTGGTAAATTTTATTGTTGATAATAGTTTTTAATTCGCGTTCAAATGTATAATTATTTTACATTTGTTCCTATCTATTTTTAGAAAAAATTTTAGGTATGTGCGAAACGAAGAATAATAAAAGACCAGTAGCATATCAATACATATTATTAATGTTTTTTAAGAATTATTCAGATTTGATTTGAATTAGTGTAAAATGTTATATTTTTGCCAATGGAATTTTCAAATTATTAATAAAAACAATTAAGATGAAAAAAGTAGCACTATTATTAACATTGATTTTTTTATTTTCAGGGATCACAGATGCACAAATGATGTATCAGCCAAAAACTTCAAATCTGAACTCAATTTCCGGTTTTACTGTTGATGATGATATTGATTATATGAAAAAGAGAAGAAAGAAAAGGAGAAAGAGCAGTAGCAGAAGAGGAAATGATGTGCAGAATGTTATTAAATTGAATCCTTTGGGATTTATCTGGGGTAATTTATTGTTTTACGAAAGAGTTCTTAGTGAAAATATCAGCGTTCAATTAGGATTGGGATATTATGGTAATAAAACTGAAGCTGTCTTTTTTGGCATGGGTACTGAATATAAATATACTGGAATTAATGTTTCTCCATCAGTTAGGTATTATTTCAGTGGAGAAGCACCAATGGGTTTTTATGGTGGTGCAGGCCTTAACTACCTGAACAGAAATGAAAAAGTAACTACTTTTGGAACTGGGAATGATGCTGAATATAATAATAAGATAACCGGATTTGGAGGAGGACTTGTTCTGGGATATCAATGGCTATTTGGCTCAATTACTCTCGATCTGAATGGTGGAGCGGCTTATACATCTTATAGTTACAAATATGATCCGGATTATGAGGCCTCTGGTGTTACTGGCGGCATAGCATTTAGCGGGATCCTTCCTGCCTTTGGTGCTTCTGTCGGGTTTGCTTTTTAAGATACCCTTAGAGAAAATATTTAAAAAGATTGGCTTTCATTGATTGCCAATCTTTTTTAGTATTAAGATTATGAGATATGAGTATCAAGACTTTATCTCACATCTCACCCAGGGCAAACGCATCTAATTTCTTATTAACACAATATTGTTCATAACATCCTAAGATACAGCATTATACATTAGTTTTTCTCAATAAAAAATTATATATTTGTCTGATAATCAGATAAATAAATAT
>JAIOTT010000484.1 GCA_021106655.1 Bacteroidales bacterium | reverse complement strand
TCCAACAAATTCAAATCAACATCTTTCCCTCCGGGAACATCTTTTCTACTTGTATATCTTGCAATTCGCATCTTAAAAAGTATTAGAATTTAGGCGACCAAAATTATAAAATGTTTACAATAAATGTGCTATAATAGCAATTTAAAATAGGTCTAAATAATAAATAAAAACTTAGGGAAATTTACAGTTCCGAAGCTAATCATTGATCAGGAAATTCAGAAATTAGTTTATTTAGCTACTTTCTTCTTTTTTTTGGGTTTTGCTGATAATTTGGCATGCATAGCTCTGGCAGCAATTCTGCCAGCACCCATAGCTTCAATAACTGTAGATGAGCCGGTAACAATATCTCCACCAGCATAAACATTTTCTTTACTGGTTTCATTTGTTTTCGGATTTACTTCTACATATCCACGTTTATTCAATTTAATATCAGTGGCTGACTGGAAAATAATAGGGTTAGGTCCATTTCCAATTGCCACTACAACCAGGTCGCAGTCCAGGATAAAATTTGAGTCATCAACCGGAACTGGCCTTCGTCTGCCTGAAGCATCAGGTTCTCCTAATTCCATGCTGATACACTCCATCCCTTTTACCATGTTACTATCAGTACCAAGATATTTAACTGGGCTGGTAAGTAAGCGGAAATTAATTCCCTCTTCTTCAGCATGATGAACCTCTTCCTCTCTGGCAGGTAATTCAGTTCGTGATCGACGATAAACAATAGTAACATCATCTGATCCTGTCCTGATAGCAGTTCTTGCACAGTCCATAGCAACATTACCTCCACCAATAACGATAACCTTATGTCCTCTGGGCATAGGTGTGTCGTATTCCGGAAATTTATATGCCTTCATAAGGTTCATCCTGGTTAGGAACTCATTGGCTGAAAATATATTCCCAAAACTTTCTCCTTCCAAACCCATGAACCAGGGCAATCCTGCTCCGACTCCAATATATGCAGCATCAAAATGCTCAAGAAGCTCATCAACAGTAAGGATATTGCCAATTACATGGTTTAATTCAATATGGCATCCAAGTTTTTTCAGATATTCTATTTCAAATTTAACTATATTCTTTGGTAATCTGAATTCAGGTATACCATATGTCAATACACCTCCGGTTTCGTGTAAGGCTTCGAAAATTGTTACGCCATATCCTAATTGTCTCATATCCGCAGCTACAGTTAAACCGCCGGGTCCAGAGCCTATTACTGCAATCTTTTTTCCTGTATCAACGGTTATATCAGGAACTGTTACAAGATCTCTTTTTCTTTCAAAATCGGCAACAAAACGCTCAAGTCTTCCTATTGCAACCGGTTCACCTTTGTTCCCGACAATACATAATGCTTCACACTGGCTTTCCTGAGGGCATACACGTCCGCAAATAGCTGGAAGAATATTTGTCTCCTTGATTTTTTTAGCTGCATCATCAAACTTCTCTTCTGTTATTAACCTGATAAATCCTGGAATATCAATATTTACCGGGCAGCCTTCAATACATTTTGCATTCTTACACTGCAGGCATCTTCCGGCTTCCAGAGCAGCCAGTTCACTTGTAAAGCCAAAAGGAACTTCCTGGAAGTTTTCTACTCTCAATCGTTGATCCTGTTCGGGCATAGCCTGGCGGGGGATCTTGATCTTAATTGATCTTGCATCCTCCTTAGAAATCCCATGCCACTCACAACCAACCTTTAAACAAAAATAAAATGGGATCAACTTTGCATATGCAGATACTATAACTTCTCCAACAGGATTTCCACATTCTTCACAATGCTTATCCTTCTTTACTAAACTTTCTTTACATTTAGGGCATATCAGGTCATCCAATACTTCTTCAGGACCAATGGGAATTGATGTCTTTATATCAAAAACATCAAGATAAGGGCTGAGTTTTAACAAGACATCCTGTTTCTTATAGGAGCCATTGAAGATCAATGACTTTTCATGCTGTTTCTCCTCATTAAACGTTTTTTTACAAAGGGGGCAATAACAGCTTAAATGAGTTTTATATTTTAAATACCTAATATCCTGTTCAAACATTTTTATAAATTTTATTTAATCGAGTAAAGTAATGACTCTTTTTCATCCTTAGAATAAATTGAATTTCTTTTTTCAAGCTCATCAAAATCGACCACATGGCCATCAAAATCAGGACCGTCGACACAGCAAAATTTTATTTCATTATTTACTTTAACACGGCATCCGCCGCACATGCCTGTACCATCAATCATTATTGGGTTTAAGCTTACCATTGTTGGCATATTAAACTTTTTGGTTAATTTACAAACATTCTTCATCATAATGATCGGCCCAATTGCATAAACCAACTTTATATCAGATCTTTCTGTAAGATATTTCTCCAGAGGCATTGTAACAAATCCCCTTGTACCATAACTGCCATCATCAGTTGTAATAACCAGCTCATCAGATATTGTTCTCATCTCATTTTCCAGGATAAGCATATCCTTGTCCTGAGCACCAATGATATTGATAACAAAATTGCCTGCCTCTTTAAAAGCCTTAGCAACATGATATAATATTGCTACACCTGTTCCTCCTCCAACCATTAACACTGTGCCAGTCTTTTCCACTTCCGCAGCTCTACCTAATGGCCCGACAACATCCAAAAAAAAGTCACCTTCATTAAATGTCCTCATAAGTGCAGTAGTTTTTCCAACTACCTGAAAAATTATTGTTATAATACCTGCAAATTCATCTTTATCAGCAACAGTAAGGGGTATTCTCTCTCCTGTTTCATTTACTCTGATAATCACAAATTGCCCGGCCTTGATCTTTTTTGCTATTTTAGGAGCACTAATATCAAATCGTATTATTGTACTCTTAGCCATCTCCATTTTTTTTACTATCTGAAACATATATCCTTATTATATTTAAATATATTGAAATTTTAAAATTATTCGCGGATTAATTATACTTATTCCCATTTTACAAAGAGTATCAAGATTATGAGTATCAGGTATCAAGACTTTTAGAATTCTGTCTTCCGTCTTCCATCTTCTGTCTTCTGTCTCACATCTAATGTCTCACATCTAAATGTCTTTCTTAACATGCTACCACTCCAAACTATCTTCAAGGTCGATATCATGCAAGTCTTTTTCGTCCAGGCCATGCCATCTGCATCCCTTCTTTGAGCACAAGTAAAAATCAATATGCTTTGACCTTGCACTTACAGAAATCTTAACAGTGGGAGAACTACATTCACCACAAACCACTACTCTTTCAACAAGGCTTGTATCACATTTAAAGCACTTCACATCCTTCACAACTTTATCTTCAGGGATTACCATATTCGATTTTGATGTAAATACATTAAGATAGGGACTTAGATAGATAAAGCCGTCTTCGTCATTTTTATTAATTACCTTAAACTTAACAAGTCCGTTTTCAATTATTGTTTTATTACAATGCGGACAATAGGAATGAAGGTATGTACCAGTCTCAATAAGTTCTTTAGACTCAGCTTCAAGTTCAAATCCTTCAGGTAATTGATCAAGTAGATCCCCAATCTGGTATAATCTTTTTAAGGAAGTTGCAACATCTTCGAACTCAAGAAAATGATTTTTACATCCAACCCGCGAACAGATGCTAACCTTACCGCCAATATCCAACAATAGCGGTATCATTTTCGCGTCACAATCCTCACACTCAGCTGCACTTGTAATATTCTCTTTACAATGAGGGCAGGATAAGTTTACAATTTCATTTTGTGGTAAATCCACATCACACCTAAAGTTGTAACTTTCATAGATTGAGCTCAACCTTATTGTCCCTTTCGACCCGGCAACTTCAACATTAAGCTTAATACTAGGTTTTCCATCAACCAATTCCTCCTTATCCATAAGTGATGTTTTACAAAGGGGGCATTTAATGCTCAATGAAATAAAATCATATAATATGTCTTCCATATCTATAAAGTATTAGTTTAGAAAAATCAGCATACAATGATATAAAAAAAAGTTCATTATAAAAATTTTTTCAAATATTACGAAAAACTTTTTGAAAACACAAAATTTTTTTCTATTATTGCACTAAAGGATTTGTTTTATAATAAAAAACATCTTTTAGAATTCTCTGATTTCCCACACTCTGCCCTTGATTAGATAAGTAAGCGTTCATCAAACACTGAAAATTCAAATTAGAAATTAGAAAAAACAACAATTCACTAATAATAGAGAATCAATGGAAGGCTCCGTTAGCAGTATTCTTAAAAAGTTTGACCTTAGTGATAAAGGTAACTTAATCCCATTACTTCAGGAATTTCAAAAGAAAGAGGGATATATTTCACATACAACCGTGAGTAAGATCTCGCGTCATCTTGGAGTTTCAAAAAGCCATGTTTATGGTGTGGCAACATTTTACTCACAATTTAAATTCACTCCACCGGGGCGAAATTCAATCAGGATTTGCCTTGGAACAGCTTGTCATGTCCAGGGAGGTGATTTTTTATTAAACACACTCCAAATAGAATTAGGTATTGAGCCGGGAGAAACCACCGAAGACAGAAGATTTGACCTGGAAAGAGTTGCATGCCTTGGTTGCTGTGCATTAGCTCCGGTAATAATGGTAAACAACAACATCCATAGCAGGGTATCAGTCATAAAAATTAAAGAGATATTAAGTAAATATGAATAATTTTAGTGATATTCAAAAAAAAGCAGCCAGTGAATGGCAATTGCTGCAGCAAAACCCTGACCCGATAATATCTCTGGGAATGGGTAGTTGTGGTTTAGCTTCAGGAGCAAATGAAACATGGAATACAGTTAAACAATTAATTGTCGAGAAGAACCTAAAAATTCAACTATCAAAAGTTGGTTGTATCGGCCCCTGTTACTTAGAGCCACTCCTCGACTTAAAACTACCCGGACAGCCACGAATAATCTTTAATAATGTGGATAGCCAAAAAGCCGAAAGGATCATTTCTGAGTATCTAATAAATAATGAAGCAAAGCTAAAACCACTTGGGCATCTGGACAAGAACAAAAAACCATCATCCGGTATAAAATCTTTTTGGGAACTCCCAATGTTAAAAGATCAGGAACGCATAGTATTGAGGAATTGTGGTTTAATTGATCCGGAAAATATCACTCAATACATTGCGAATGGAGGATTTAATGGATTACAACAGGCCTTTAAAAAAGGTGCTGAAGGGGTTATAAAAGAAGTTGAAATATCAGGTTTGAGAGGAAGAGGAGGAGCAGGTTTTCCTACATCAAAAAAATGGCAGTTTTGCAGAGATGCAAAAGGAAGTTCAAAATATCTGATATGTAATGCAGATGAGGGAGACCCCGGTGCTTTTATGAACAGATCCCTTATTGAAGGTGATCCTTTCGCATTACTGGAAGGTATGCTGATTGCTGCTTTTGCTATCGGAGCAAATCAGGGATACATATACATCAGGGCAGAATATCCTTTAGCAATTGAGCGCCTTGAGATCGCAATTCGACAGATGCTGGATCATAAATTACTTGGGGAAAATATTCTTAATAGCGGATTTAATTTTGAAATAAAGCTTAAAGAAGGTGCAGGAGCATTTGTATGTGGTGAAGAAACAGCCCTTATTGCCTCCATTGAAGGCAAAAGGGGAATGCCTCGCAGCCGCCCGCCTTTTCCTGTAACATCAGGTCTTAATGGTAAGCCTACTACAATAAACAATGTCGAAACACTTGCTACAATTCCAAATATACTGCGTGAGGGAGGAAAATGGTTCTCAGGTTTTGGTACTGAAAAAAGTAAAGGGACAAAAACCTTTGCCCTGGTTGGGAAAGTTCGTAGAACAGGACTCATCGAAGTCCCTTTGGGGATAAGCCTTAGAAAAATAATTTTTGATATCGGAGGTGGAACATATAAACCATTCAAAGCAGTTCAGACAGGAGGACCTTCAGGAGGTTGCCTTTCCAAAGAACACTTAGATCTCCCGGTTGATTATGAATCACTTACTAAGGCCGGTACTATTATGGGATCGGGAGGTTTGATTGTAATGGATGATAATGCATGCATGGTGGATGTAGCGAGATATTTTTTAAAGTTTACAAGCAAGGAGAGTTGCGGGAAATGTACACCATGTCGTATTGGCACAGCCAGAATGACTGAGATCCTTAACAAAATTGTCAGAGGGGATGGTGAGTTGAGTGATCTTGATGTATTACAACGACTTGCTAAAACTATTAAAAATGGCTCTCTATGCGGTTTAGGACAAACTGCGCCAAATCCGGTAATAACAACACTGAAATACTTTCCTGAAGAGTATATAGCTCATATTGAAGATAAGCGTTGCCCTGCAGCCGTTTGTCGTGATCTGGTTGTATACAGTGTAATAAAAGAAAAATGTACAGGTTGTCAACGTTGTGTTGATGTATGTCCTACAGGAGCAATAACAGGCCCACGCAGCGAACCACATAACTTAGACCTTGAACTGTGTATTAAATGCCGTGCATGTTATGAAATATGCAGATTCGATGCTATTGCCGGAGATGCTATTGTTATTGAATGAAGAAGTTTGGAGTTTGGAGTATGGAGTTTGGAGTTTGGAGTTTGGAGTTTGGAGTTTGGAGTTTGAAGTTTGAAGTTTGGAGTTTGGAGTTTGGAGTTGCAGGTTGTTAGTTTGATATTGATTGTATAATGCTAAGCACCCAAATCCCGATCATTGAGCCTGTCGAAATGAAAGATGTAAAGGTGTAAAGATACAAAGATACAAAAATGTACAGATGTACAGATGTTAGGGTACATTCATTAATTATCAAAATATGAGAAAATCTTTCCTTTTAGTATTACTAATTGTACCTTTAATTGGTCACACACAAGATACAAACCTACCCTTTGTTATGGTTGAGGTAATGCCACAGCCAATAGGTGAAGACGTATCAATATTTTCTGACTGGTTAAATAAACAAAGCAGAGAATTAAAGAATAAGTATTCTATAAATTGTGATAGTTCTGAATCCAAATTAATTTACATTTCCTTTATAATTGATAAATCTGGAAATGTCTTAAATCCATTTGTACTTAAAGGGGTAGAACCTGAAATTAATAAGGAAGCTGTTCAATTAGTTAGAAATATGAATATTAAATGGAAGCCCGGTACTAATCGTGGAAAAAATGTTTCTACTAAAATAAATGCTGTATTTCATCTTTGTCCCATAAAAGAATATTACAATAAAAAAAAGAATAAAAAGGATAAAAAAAAATAGAACACACCAATAAGTTGCATATGCCAGCATGTACATCAGAAAAAACTTGATATTAATAATTCTCTCACAAACGTGCGAGAACTTTAAAAATATATTGAAACAGTGTTACTATTCAACTTCCCAACAATTGAACAATTGAACAATTGAACAAAAAAGCAATGACACAAAAACATAAAAATACGAAGACAACAAAGCTGAATATCAAAATTGATGGCAAAAAGATTGCAATCCCTGAGGGTTATACTGTATTACAGGCTGCCAGAGATGCCGGAATATATATTCCAACTCTTTGTCATCTGGAAAATGCAACACAATATGGTGGATGTCGTCTTTGTATTGTTGAAATAAAAAACCTTCGCGGATACTCAACGGCTTGTACTACTCCGGTTACTGAAAATATGGAGATATATACAAAATCTCCTGAATTACAAGATCTGAGAAAGAGCATTTTGGAACTGCTTCTTTCAGAACATCCTTATACATGCCTTGTCTGCAAAGATAAAGATGATTGTAAAGAATATATGCACACTACCAGAAAAGTTAGTGTTGCTACAGGTTGTAATTTTTGCCCTTCTAATGGCTCCTGTGAATTACAGGATTTGGTTGATTACCTTGAACTAAAAGAAATCAACTTTCCAATTACATATAGAAATATTCCTGCAGATACTGATAACCCATTCTACAGACTTGATTATAGTCTTTGTGTTTTATGTGGGCGCTGTGTCAGGGCATGCAATGAAGTCAGAAATAGTGGTGTTCTTTCTTTTGTTCAAAGAGGAAATACTGCAATAGTTGGTACTGCATTTGGGGAGTCACAACTGGAAGCAGCTTGCGAATATTGCGGTGCATGTGTAGATGTTTGCCCAACAGGCTCAATTGCAGAAAAAATGGGAGCATGGGTTGGCACCCCGGATAATTCCGTAAAGACAAGCTGTGTTTTTTGCTCTATAGCCTGCACCATGAATATCAACAGTAAGAATAATCGAATAATAAACGTTGGGCCGGAGCCCGATAAAAAATCTGATCCTCTTCAATTGTGCGTACGAGGAAAATTTATCCCGGGAGACCTCGCCCATCACCCCGAAAGAATCACAAAACCATTAATAAAAAAAGAAAATAAGTGGATTGAAGTTAGCTGGGATGAAGCAATAACATATACAGCAAATAATCTGGAAAGATACCGGGGTAACCAATTTGGAATTATTGGGTCAGCACAGGGTACTATCGAAGATAATTATGTTCTGCAAAAATTCTCCAGAAAAGTTATGAGGTCAAATAATGTCGACCTCTCATCTTCATATCAAAATAAAGAATTAATAAAAAAAATTCATGATCACTATCTAAGTTTTT
>JAIOTT010000042.1 GCA_021106655.1 Bacteroidales bacterium | reverse complement strand
TGAATTCCTGAGATCTCTTAAAAGTCTTGCATACAGCCAACTTGGAACTTCTGGCTCTGGTAACCATTTTGTAGAATTTGGGATTATAGAATTCAAAACAAAAGATCCTGAATTTAATCTTCCTCCTGGTAAGTATTTCGGTCTGTTATCACATTCTGGGTCAAGAAGAATGGGGGCCCTCATTGCCCAGCACTATACAGCCCTTGCCATGGAAATTTGCAAATTACCCAAAGAAGCCCGTCATCTTGCATGGTTCAGCCTGAATTCTGCTGAGGGACAGGAATACTGGCAGGCAATGGAGCTGGCAGGAGCTTATTCTTCAGCTAATCATCATCAAATACATAATAGATTTTCAAAGACACTTAATGAAAAAGCTGTTTTTATGGTTGAAAATCATCATAATTTTGCCTGGAAAGAAAAATTAGCTGATGGTAGAGAGGTAATTATCCATAGAAAAGGTGCTACACCTGCAGCTAAAAATATTATTGGCATGATCCCGGGATCTATGACCCTTCCTGGCTTTTTAGTTAGAGGAAAAGGAAATGATGACTCTATGAACTCTGCCTCCCATGGGGCAGGAAGATTGCTATCCAGAAAAAAAGCAATTATAACCCTGTCGAAGAAGGATATGAAAAAAGAACTTGATAAATACGGGGTTTCACTTATTGGCGGGGGACTCGATGAAGCACCAATGGCCTATAAAGATATTCATCAGGTTATGAAATATCAGAAAGACCTGGTTGAAATTATTGCCTCTTTCCAACCCAAAATAGTGAGAATGGATGGGCCTGAAAAATTTATTTGAACCTTTTATTATAAGATTCCCTAACTTCGCAGGCTGAATATCCAATTTGGATATGTTTAGTTAAGTAACTTTTTCAAGGAATGTTCATTTTGCTGACAAGCATGGAGCAAAGAACATAGGCATGGTGTAAAAAAAATAAAGCGGTTAAAACTTGAAGAAATATCGCCACAGATTTCTCAGATTAACACAGAGAAAAGAATGTTTAAAAATTGCGCATTCGCGAATAAAATAATAATCAATCAGTGAAAATCTGTGCAATCAGTGGCTAAAAAAGCGTATTTCAACCCTTGATTCGCACAATTGTTTAAACCTCAGCAGAAACACGAAGTAATGTGTTTTCATTATAATTTCAAGTGATATGGAATATAACTTCAGTGAGATTGAAAAGAAATGGCAAAGATTTTGGGCAGAGAAAAAATCATTTAAAGCCGAAATTGATCATAATAAACCAAAATTCTATGTGCTCGATATGTTTCCGTATCCTTCAGGAGCAGGGTTGCATGTAGGACATCCTCTAGGTTATATTGCTTCAGATATTTACTCAAGATACAAACGTCAAAAAGGATTTAATGTCCTTCATCCTATGGGGTACGACGCCTATGGTTTACCTGCTGAACAATATGCAATTCAAACAGGCAAACATCCAGAAAAAACAACCGGGGAAAATATTCTTCGCTACAGGGAGCAAATGGATAAAATAGGCTTTTCTTATGATTGGGACAGGGAAGTTAAAACCTGTGATCCTTTTTATTATAAATGGACCCAATGGACATTCATCCAACTGTTTAATTCATGGTACAATAAAAAAACCAATAAAGCCGAAAATATTGATCTTCTTATTAGAGAATTTGTAACAAACGGTAATAAGAATATTGATGCTGCATGTGATGAAACTGAAACATTCACAGCTGATGAATGGAATCAAATGAGTGAAAATCAACAGCAGAAAATACTAATGAATTTTCGTCTTGCCTACCTCTCCGACACTTATGTTAATTGGTGCCCCGGTTTAGGTACCGTGCCTGCAAATGATGAAGTGAGAGAAGGCTTTTCTATTCGTGGAGGTTTTCCTGTTGAACGCAAGTTAATGCGACAATGGTCATTGAGAATTACTGCTTATTCACAACGATTGCTGGACGGGCTAGACAAGATTGACTGGTCGGACTCGATTAAAGAAATTCAGCGTAACTGGATAGGGCGGTCAAATGGTGCTTTGATCAACTTTCCCATCGAAAAAGAAAGTGCAAACAAAGATTATATAAAAGTATTCACAACAAGAGCTGACACTATTTTTGGAGCTACTTTTATTGTTCTTGCCCCGGAACATGAGCTCGTTGACAAACTAACAATTGCTGAAAACAAGGAGCAGATATCAGCATATATCAAAAAAGCAAAGAACAGATCTGAAAGAGAACGAATGGCAGAAGTGAATACAATTACTGGAGTGTTCACAGGCTCATATGCCATCAATCCTATTAGTCACGAAAAAATGCCGATATGGATAGCTGATTATGTTTTATACGGATATGGTACAGGGGCAATTATGGCTGTGCCGGCTCACGACAGCCGGGATTATCTTTTCGCTGGCCATTTCAATGTTCCTATACGGGAAGTTGTTTCTGGTGGTGATATCAGTAAAGAATCGTATGATGCCAAAGAGGGAATTTTAATAAATTCTGGTTTTATAAATGGAATGAATGTCGAAGATGCTAATAATGCAGTGATCGATAAAGTTGAGGATCTGGGTATCGGCACAAGGAAAGTTAATTATCGCCTCAGAGATGCAATATTTAGCCGTCAAAGGTACTGGGGGGAACCTTTCCCTGTTTATTATAAAGATGGTATGCCATATGTTCTTGATGAAAGTGATCTCCCTCTTGAACTTCCGGAAATAGACTCATACCTGCCAACTACAAACGGTGAACCACCTCTTGCAGGAGCAAAAGAATGGAAAACTAAAGATGGGTATCAGATAGAAACCAGTACTATGCCCGGCTTTGCGGGATCCAGTGCATATTATTTGAGATATATGGATCCCTGGAATGATTCAGAGTATTTCTCCAAAGAAGCTAATAATTACTGGAGAAATGTTGACCTCTATATTGGAGGCTCCGAACATGCTACAGGGCATTTGATCTATTCACGTTTCTGGAACAAATTTTTATTCGATATAGGCTTATGCTGTGAAGATGAACCCTATAAAAAACTTATTAATCAAGGTATGATACAAGGCCGGTCAAGTATTGCATATATGATCAAAGGCAATAATAAATTTGTATCATATAATTTAAAAAATGATTATGATACTATTCCTGTACATGTTGATATAAACATGGTTGAGAATGACATACTCGACATTGATGCTTTCAAAAAATGGCACTCTGATTATAAAAATGCAAGTTTTGTACTTGAAGAAGGAAAATATATTTGCGGGGTGGAGATTGAAAAAATGTCAAAATCATTACATAATGTTCAAAATCCTGATGAGCTGATTGAAAAATATGGTGCCGACACTCTCCGCCTTTACGAAATGTTTCTGGGTCCGCTCGAACAATCAAAACCATGGAATACTCTTGGTATCGAAGGTGTGTTTCGTTTTATAAAAAAACTATGGCGTCTTTATCATGATGATAATAACAAATTTTTTGTATCGGATGATGAGCCCACCAAGAAAGAACTAAAGGTACTTCACAAAACCATTAAAAAAGTTCAGGAAGATATTGAACGTTTCTCGTTTAATACGGTTGTAAGTGCCCTGATGATCTGTGTTAATGAGCTTTCAGAATTGAAATGTAATAAAAGAATTATTCTGAATGATCTTGCAATCCTGCTTTCTTCCTATGCTCCACATATTGCTGAAGAACTTTGGCAACTTTCAGGCCACAAAGAATGCTTAAGCTATACTTCTTTCCCAAAATTCAGGGAGGAATATATAAAGGAAAATACAATCACTTATCCTGTTTCTTTTAACGGCAAGATGCGTTTTAAAATTGAATTAGCTGTTGACCTTTCAAACCAGGAAATTGAAAAAGCAGTACTCACCACACAGGATGCACAAAAATGGCTGGAAGGTAAAGACCCGAAGAAAGTGATCATTGTGCCTAAGAAGATAATTAATATAGTAATTTAAATGACTAAAATTACGAGTGACTAAAATGACTAGAATTAAATTTTGGAACGTTTATTGTTTTTATGTGATCAAAAACTTTTTTTAAAAATGAATTATATTAAAACATTTCTGTTTTCTATTTTAATCCTGGCCTGCTTATCAGCATTTTCACAAAAAACAGGTGATACAAAAAATGAGGCTTATACTTATGGTGAAAAACTCAGGTATCGCCTATATTATCATTCTCTGCTTACCGGTAAAATGACAGCAGGAATTGCAAGCATGGAAATTGAAAAGAATGCTGTAGTAATGGCTGATAGAAACACTTATCATATTGAGGCAATTGGGAAATCCAAAGGAATTTTTAATTGGTTTTATAAAGTCCATGATCGTTTTGAAACCTTTATAGCTGAAGATTCCCTGGTTCCTTTATCATTTATCAGACGAACTCGTGAAGGGGGATATGTTGTTGACGATGATGTGATATTCGACCATGTTAATCTTGTTGCAACAAGCAGACAGGAAGCAAAGAAAATAGAGCCAAATACGCAGGATATAATTTCTGCATTTTATTATGCCCGTACACTTGACTTCTCAAATCTTAAAACCGGAGATTCTTTTCCATTAGTATTTTATCTTGACGACTCTGTATATACATCAATAATTAAATATCTGGGTAAAGAAGAAATTAAGATTGAAACGGGTAAATTCAAAACTTTGAAGTTCAAACCTATGGTTGTTACTGGTGATGCCTTTAGTGACCCATATCCAATGACACTTTGGGTTTCAGATGATAAAAACAGAATCCCGTTATTAGTTGAATCTGCCGTAGTAGTAGGATCAGTAAAAATGGAATTAATAAAATATTCCGGATTGCGTAATCCGCTTTCTTCGAAAACTGAGTAAATGAAGACCTGCATAGATCAAATAAAACACTTACCAGCTTTTCTTCATACTGCAACTGCTTACTGCCGCTGCCATTATTTTCCCGTAACTACCATCCTTTTAGTTTGAACAAAATTCTTTGTTTTCCCTTTAACATCTATCTTATACAAATAAACTCCGGCAGTTAAACCAGAACAATCGAACTCAACACTATAAATACCAGGCCCTTGCTGAGCTCTTGCAAGAACTGCTATCTGCTCACCCAAAAGATTAAACACCTTTAAAATAACATATCCTTCCTCAGGGAGGGCATAGCTTATCTCTGTGATATTATTAAATGGATTTGGATAATTATGACCTAATGAGAATTCCGTTGGTAGTCCAATAAATAATCCCGGTGTGGATAATTTCACATTGTCAATTACTTCACCTATTTCGTCACCAAATTCACTATATGCCATAATTTCAAATGGAGCTTTTTCACCAACCATAGCTAAAATATTATCTGTTGCAAATTTGATATTAAAAAGAATATCACCTTTATTCAGTTTCAGTGAGTTTGTACTTACCCATGATATCCTTAGTTCACCATCTTCAGAAGTATACAATAGGTTTCCTTTATCCTGATCATTTATACTGACACTTATAATATTCATTATTTGATGTGGATAGCTGAATACAAGCGAAATTGAGGAAACATTCATCTCTTTTTCAGCCTTTACCGGTATTTCATACTCTTCATAGGAAGCAATCTCCAAAGATCCTTTTCGTTTAAGATCTATAGTAGGTTCCATTTTTACTGAAGGTGGTGTGTACGAATTATTAACATCCCCATAACAGCTTCCAATAATGATATTGGAATAATTACCGCCATAATTAATAGTCATGGGATTTGCATTAAACACCCAGTCTCCTACAGGAAATGTAGATATTAGATGTACAAAACGCATTTGCACATTGAGTGCATCATCTGTATTAATAAAACCTGAGCCATCAACATCTGCAGCATCCAGAGCCAGACCATTCAGGTAATTCATTCCGAGGAAATGACGTTGAATCAGAAAAGCATCAATTGAATTACTCCCGCCCCATTGTATATTGCTTGCCGCATCAAAATTATAGGTGCCAAAATTATAGCTTATATAAGAATATTCACCATTTTGATTTGTCTCTATTGAATCCATGGTAGCCTCACTTGTGTTTTCAAAATAAACCATTGAATTTCCGAGAGGAGTTGAATAAGAATTATAATATGATACACTTCCTGATATAGTAATACCACCCATTAATGGGATAGTCACTGACCTTGAATTATTAAATTCATCCAGTTCAATAAAATCATTACCATCATCAATTACTGCAACAAATGTAATTGAATCAGGAATATATGAAAGGGTATCAAGTATCGAGGCAATAGAATAATTATTTACACTTAAGCCTTCGCTAAATGCACCATTAAATTCACTGATCAGGCGTTCTCCAATTTGAATAAGACCGGAGTTAAACAGTGTATACATTCTCATCCAAACATCATTTGCTGTTATTGCGCCATTCTTTGCAAAGGCTATTATCGAAATATCAGAATCATATGAAATCACTGGTATATTTGTAAAAATATTAATTATTTCAAAATCATATTCAAAGTCAAAATACAAATTACAGATCAATAGATCAGTGTTTCGATATTTATATGTTGCATTAACTGCTTCTCCTTCATAAGTTCCACTAATTTCTGACACAACTGTAACAACATCATAGGTAGAGTCAGGATCCAGGCCAACAGCATTAAAATACAAAGTATATTCTTTTGTTTGTCCCGGGATAAATGAGCCAAGCAAAGTTTCTATATGCTTTAATGTAAAATTATATGTAAAGAATGCCGGTAAACTATCGATAACAGGAATGAACTCAGGTCCGGGGTAAATATATAATATTGAGTTTGAGGAGATATCATTACCGAAATTTGTCACTTCGAAAGTGGTTCCAATGACCAATTCAGATTGTGGAGGAAAATATATAGAATCGGTACCATCAGTTAGAACACCATTTACGCTGAATATATTCCGGAAAACTCCAAGCTGAGGCCCAACAGGTGTAACTCTTACGTTTTGAGAGCTTACAGTATAAGGATGCTGATCATATGAGTAATTAAGGTCAGAAGCATTGGCAATTAAGAGGTTATCTCCTGAAATTGAACTTGTGACTTCACCCATTTCAAGTATGTAAAATTCAGTAGTATCCTTTGTTGGGAAATTTGCAATGGATGAAAGATCTATTGTTTCAATGCTCGAAACACTGTCATATGACGCAGGAAATGTATTTGTTAAGCCATCAAAATTAGTATAATTCACATCCTGCAAACTCCATTTGACATTTTCAAGACCTTTAAAATTATTTTTCGTTTTAACTTCAATATTTGTAAGATCTGCTTGTCCGATTACCAATGGTTGAAATTCGACAATGCTGCCATTCGGGTTTCTATCTGTTATGCTAAACTGGATATCAGGAACTTCATAATCAATATTTCCATTTGCTGTTCCATCATAATGGACCCTTTGGCCTGAAATTGTAAAATCTATATCATATACTCCGTTTGCAAGATTAGGGTCAATATTTAATAAAATAATAAAGTAAGCTCTGCGTGAAGGTTGCATTAGGTTTAGTGTATCACCCATTTTTACCAGCACCTCACCATCAGGCTGGTTAAATCTCCAGCCTGCGCTAAATGATCCTATTTGATCGCCTGAATGAATGACAGCCCCGGTAGCAGGATCAACCTTTGCTGGTACGAGAGGCCGGGGATATGCAACATAACTCATCTCAATAAATGTATTCCCTAGTTCAGGTGGAAGATGAGTAGTAATAGTTGTATTATACCAGTTATCATCCGTGCCATTCACCACCTCTATTCTAAGCTCAAGGAAACTCCCGCTAACTACCCTGGGGTAATTTGTCAGATCAGGATTAGAAGTATCAGCCATAGGTATTAGAGTAACAGTGTGATTATCATAAGAAGGATCGATAATGGTATGCATGGTGATTGGCGGATCTATCAGGCTACATGGATCTCTACCTCCGGCATAACTGGTTATTGTAGATTCTCCATAGCCATATGAAACATGATAAGGATCAAAGTCAATATCAAATTCATGTGGTTCACTAAGATCTTCAACAGTATGTTTAATAAAGACAGAATCCACACCTGTTTTTACCATCGAAGGGTTTGAACTGGAAGTGATCTGAAAGTTCACCCCTTGTGCCCAACCTGATAGTGTATGGGAGAAAATTACCCAGGGTGAACCTCCAAATATTTCTTCCACAACAAGCCATCCACCTTTACTGATCTCAATAGGTCCCTCTTTTCCTTTACCTTCATAAATAGCATGTATCTTAAAATGTGTTTTCCCCAGGTTTTCGAAAAAATCATCTCCATAAGTACTGTCCTGACCGCAATACCATCCCGAATCAACCCAACCATAAATGTCATCAAGAAAAGGAACTAAAGGGTAATCAGGCCAGTCTTCGCCATCATCAAGCATGAAGCCATCGTGGAGATACCCTGTTGAGGAACAAAAACGATCGCCTCTGTCATCAATCCAATCATCTATACCATCAAAGTTATCATCATCCAGAGCCGGTGGTATCAATAACTGTGGAATATATACATGATACTCGAACTGATCTTCCAATATTTCAACAGAATCTCCTGTGTTGGGATTATCAATCCATTTTTGAAATGGCTGCCCATTAACTTCAACAATTGCATTAATGTCATAAGTACTGTCGTTGATCTTCGGAAGAGTGATCTTATAACCACCCAAACCTTTTGGTATGTCATACACCATATATCCAAACACTCCATCACCAAGTTCTTCAACACCTTCATTGGCTAGGGAGGGGTCGTTATAATCAACATCATGACCAGCATTGCGAATCCAGTAATATGTATATTCTGTTGAAGCATCCAGATCAAAGCTAATATTTGCAAATCCGTCAACAGGGAGAAACTTCAAGGTATCGTTAGTAACAGGATCCTGTATAGTGTAATTGTTAGTTAAATATTCAAATTGTAGCGGATTTGGTAGTGGGGCATAATATGTATACGTGGTTCGAATGGGAGTATTTCTAACTTCATTAAATATCGTTTTATAGTCAATGTTTGAATACAATGAGCTCTGTGGTGTAGGATGAAACATATCTATTTCCTCACCTCCCATGGATAGTACTGCAATAAACTCACGATGTGGTTGGGGTACAGTTCCTATCAGACTATCTGTCGGCAAGAGAGTGTATGTAGATGTATCAACAAAAGTAAAACCTTCATAATTATTTATTTGTTGATAAATAAGTTGTTTCCAGACTATATAACCCCAAACCGATTCCATCCAGTTTTCCCAGCATGTTTCTGTTGTATCAGGGTTATTGATATCAGGTGAATATGGATAAAACATTCCCCCAACAGAATCACAAATGCCATTAACGTATCCAACACCTGCCGACAATTTTACCAGATCGGGCGGATCAACCCAAATCTCGTATGAGCAATAAGGGTCATAAAACTGATATCCCGGCACATTATTAATATTCCATGTTACTTTCCATACCCTGATCTTATCCCCCGGCTCATCTATATCAACTATTCCATCCCCATCAAGATCCTGTGCGATCAGGCCATCATGATCAATATCCTCGTAAAAGGCATTTGCCAGTCCTGACATTAAATGCTCCCATGGATTAAGCCAGTAAACAGAATCTTCAACTATAGTATAGCCTTTGGGATAAATTGATGCTGTATCCAGCCATACATCAGGATGGCCGTCACTATCCATATCATAATCCGGATTATTTTCATCATTACTCCCTTTAAGGATATCCACATATCTTCCTCCGGGAGTTTTTAGGATAGGAATATTTATCGACTTATTTGTCCAGTAAAACGGAACATCTTTGGGGATGTACTGAGTATATACCGTGTTTTCAGCAGCAGTTCTTTCCTTGTTTTCCATTATCATAAAAACTTTAAACGGCTGATAATAGAGGCCCAGGAAATTTTTCCAGTTCAGATCTGTATCTGCTACAATTTTTGCACTGAACATTACATCCGTATAATTCCTGTACTTATTAAATGAATTAAAGCCTTCATTATCATTATATGAAGTTGTATTATATGAGGCATAGATATAATTGCTCCATGAAATATAATTGTCAACATTTTCATGAATAGGGTCATCCGGTGCAGGTGTTCGCAAGCGATATATTAAAGTATATTCGGAATGTGCCGGAACAGATGCAATTGAAAATACTAATTCATTGTTGTTGATAGTGTATGTAAAACCACTCGAATCGACATCAACAAACTCAAAATAATTTCTGATATTTTCTTTAACTTCCAGATTGGAAATAGTGTTTGAAGAAACATTCCTTACAATTATTTTTACTTCAAAAGTATCTATTGCATCATAGGAAATTGCATTTTGACCGGCTACAATATTAGAAAGCAGCTCATTATATATTGAACGGGTCACATCAACATTTTTAACAAATGTGTACATAATTGCATTCAATGTCCATTGAAGTTGCCGGCTCCCGTCCTGAATGTTCACATATCCTCCAACAGTTGGTAATCCTGTGTTACATACTATTCTTCCGCCGTTTGCCTGTAAACCTTTCATCACAAATGCCACCGGAGTTCCACCATTAGCAATATTTGCTATTACTTCGGCACTACCAACATTTACAGTAGGAACAGAGCTTGCATAAAGGAAATTACCTGTAGCATGTTTTGTATATGCTAGTGGATTGATGGAAGATGTAAATTCTATATCAAGAAGATCTGTAATGGGATTAGCCTGAATTGAATTATTAAAATCAACCGCTCCGGGTATCAGATAGCCAAGTTTTTCGATAAAATATGCAGCATTACCTTCTGCATAGATCATACCTCCATGGGCAAGGAAAGTATCTATCCTTGCTTTCATATTGGGAGTAATTGCAAAAACACTATCAATATAAAATTTATTATTCGTGCCGTCAATTGTAAAAGAAGGTATGATCAATAACTTCGTTTGCGAATGAAGATCACTACTATTGATATCTTGTTCATCAACAAAATATTGAATATTCCCATATAAATAAGAATCAAAAGTATTTTTAAAATAAATTGATTCCCAGGAAACCGGATTGTTGTTTTTCTTGATACTGCTTCTGAAAATAGCTACTCTCCTATAATGTCTTTTAAATTGAATTGAATAATTATCATATAAAAACCAATCATATTGATTATATAGCGAACTTGTTACGGAAGAATAATTCGACGGGACAACATCAGGTAATACAAAACTACCCTGGTCAGTCCCTGATTTTTTCCAGTAAACAGAGTATTCACCATATCGGGGAAACAATATCGTATCCATGCTACCATTGGTAAATCTAAGGTCAACATGTGATCTGTCAAGTATCAGTTTATAAGTCTTTAAAAAATCATTTTGCGAAGAATCACTTGGGATAATAACACCATTTGAATATGAAAAAGCGATAGTGGAAATAAACAAAGCAGTGAGTAAAAATTTAGACAATTTCATATAACCTCCATATTTATTTATGTAAAAACCTCTAATATACTAAGAAACAGCTAAAAATCCAAATTTGCATTAGCTTATTTATATTAATCATAACTTTTTGATAAGGTAATACATTTATTATGCGAAGATTATAATAATAAGTTATAATTGTCAATAAGCAAATTGCTGAAATTGGTTTCATAATTGATGATTTTCACAAAACAGTAGTATCTTTATGGCCTTAGATAATGAAATTTGAAATTTGAAATTTGAGCCCACTCCAAAAAACCAAAAAATAAAAAATGCCACAAAAACACTAAGTCATTAAAAACCACAAAGCACAGAATATCAACTGATTAATTTTAGTGTCCTGATAAATATCAGGATTGTGTTTTAGAGCTTTAGTGGCAAAAAAATCATTTTTCGGAACGGACACAAATTTGGAATTTGGAAAAACATATTTTAACAGCCTAATTTCAAATATCCAATTTCTAATTTCTGAACATGAATTTGTCTAAAAATTATAAGTAGTAGAATAAATTAAAAAAACATAACCAGATGAAAACAAGATCTATTATTATACTGGGATTATTTAGCATAGTAATTTTACTTTTTAGCTTATTTGTTTCCTGTAAAGCCCAACAAGATCAAAATAAAAAATTTGATACAGGTATCCGGGGAAACGATAAGTATGAACAAGATTGGAAAGTTGCAGATAGCCTGATAAATAAAGGGTTGCCTAAATCCGCACTTGAAGTAGTAAATAATATTTATACAAAAGCAAAAAATGATAATAACCCCCCACAAATCATTAAAGCCTCTTTATATGAAGTGAAATTATCTGCAGATTTCGAGGAAAACTCTCTGAAAAAAACAATTGAAAAACTAAACTCTGAAATATCTACCTCTACTTTTCCTACAAAACAAATATTACATTCGATGCTCGCCCAGGTATACTGGAAATACTACCAGACTAACCGCTATAAGTTTCATGATCGCTCTGAAACAATAAATATCAAATTAAAGGATATCGACACCTGGGATCTGAAAAAAATTGTTACTGAAGTCATTAATAATTATACTGCCTCACTGGAAAATTCCTCAGAACTAAAAAAAGAACCTTTAAACATCTACGATGCAATTCTGGAATTGCAGGGGGGCTCAAAGAAATTCCGTCCTACTTTATATGATTTCCTGGCTCATCGTGCTGTTGACTTTTTCATGAACGATGAAACATCTCTTACAAGACCTGCTGATAAATTCGAGCTTGATAGAGATGAATATTTTGATGCTGCAAATAAATTTGTTCAACTTAATTTATCAACCAAAGATTCTCTTTCTCTTAAATTCTATGCTCTTGATATCTTACAGGATCTGATAGCTTTTCATAATAAAGACAAAAACCCTCAAGCACTTATTGATGCTGACCTGAAAAGATTGCTTTTTGTTAAAAACAATGCTATTGTTCATAAAAAAGACAGCCTCTATCTGTATGCTTTGAAATCAATGGAGAAAAAATATACTGATGATCCTGCATCTGCCGATATACTCTATGCTCTTGCAAAGCAATACCTGCTTCTGGGGCAATATTACAAGCCTTTAGAATCTGATAAGCATAAATGGGATTTTAAAAATGCATTTTCTTATTGTCAAACGGCTATCAGTCGTTTCCCGAAATCTGATGGCGCAAATAACTGTATGCTGCTTCAGGATCAAATAAGAAAAACAAATCTCAATATTACAACTGATCATGCTAATTTACCTGATAAACCTTTCCTGGCACTGATCTCCTATAAAAATATTTCTGAAATATACCTCCGCCTCATTAAAATTGATCCTGAACAGGATAGGATTTTAAGAGAAAAATATCGTAATAAAGATCTGATAAGCCGGTATCTTCAGATGGAAGCTGTTACTGAGTGGAATCAACAACTTATTTCCGATGGTGACTTCCAGACACATAAAGTGGAAGTTAAGATCCCTGCTGCTTTAAAAGGGTATTATGTTTTACTTGCTGCTACAAATGAAAATTTTTCATACGAAAACTCATCAATTGCCTATTCTTCATTTTGCATAAGTAACATTAGTTTCATTAGTCAGAGAAACTTTGATGGCAGTTATAACTATCACGTGCTTAACAGGGAATCAGGACTCCCAATGAACAAGGTTAATGCCCAGGTCTATTATAAAGAATATGATTACACAATCAGGGAATATAAAGTAATTAAATGGGACAATTTTATTACAGATAAAGATGGGTTTTTAAAAATTTCTTCAATTCCGCCAGGAAGAATGAGTAAATCCTATTTTATAGATTTTACTTATCAGGACGACCAATACATTACACCAAATTATTTCTATATGAGTGTTAACAAACCTGTAAGCACTCCAAAAATGACACGTAGTTTTTTCTACACCGACAGGGCAATATACCGTCCCGGACAAACAATCTATTTTAAAGGAATACTCCTGGAAAAAGATGGAGGATCTTTTGAGATACTGCCAAAGCATAATACTACAGTTACATTTTATGATGTTAATGGTAAAACTATATCTACACTTGATCTTATAAGTAATGAGTACGGATCTTTCAGTGGTTCCTTTTCAGCCCCTCACGGAGTTCTTACCGGACGTATGAGAATAGCTGACCATAATGGTTCCAAAACTATCCAGGTTGAAGAATATAAAAGGCCAAAATTTGAAGTCGGATTCAAGGCGCTTGAAGGAACTTATAAACTTGGTGAAAATGTAAATGTTACAGGCTATGCCAAAGCATATTCCGGCAATAATATTGATCAGGCTAAAGTTAGCTATCGTGTGGTAAGACAAACCCATTACCCGTACAGAGGCTGGTGGTGGAGAGGATATTTCCCTACCTCACAAAAGATAGAGATCATTAATGGGACAACTCAAACTGATAAGAATGGTAATTTCGCTATCACATTTAATGCTTTCCCTGACTTAGGTTTTTCATAAAAATATAAACCGGTATTCAATTACATGGTGAACGCCGATGTTACAGATATTAACGGGGAAACTCATTCGTCAAGCACTAACATTACTGTTGGATATACTGCATTACTTATAGATACTGATATTCCCGGAATGCTTGATAAAGATGGGCAATCCAAATTTAACATTAGCAGTACCAACCTTAACGGTGTGCATGAAGATACAGAGCTTGCAGTAAAAATTTACAAATTATCAGAGCCCGACAGAATATTCAGAACAAGAATGTGGCAAAGACCTGATTTGCATATTATAAGTAAGGAAGAGTTTTATTCATTATTCCCGAATGATCAGTATGATAATGAAAAATCAGTTCTGACATGGGAGAGAAAAAAAATAGTTTATGATGTAAATATAAATACTTCTACAGATACAGTTTTCTTACCTGAAAACCTTTCTTCATGGGATAATGGCCACTATGTTATTGAGCTTAAAGCCACCGATAAATATGGTGAGAGTGTTGAGTCTATTAAGCATTTTACACTTTTCTCAAAAACTAGTACCACAATTCCTGATAATTCAATTGAGTGGTTCACTATCATTAAAGGTAGCGGTGAACCCGGTGAAAAAGCTTCTTTTCTGATTGGCAGCAAAACAAAAAACGTATCTGTTGTTTATGAAATAGAGCAAAAGGGAAAGATCATCCACAAGGAGTGGATAAAACTCAATGATCAGCAAAAGTTAATTGAGATTCCTATAAAAGAAGAATACAGGGGGAATGTGTCGTTCACCTTATCGTTTGTGAAATTTAACCGTAGCTTTTCTATCCAAAAAAATATCATAGTCCCATACACAAACAAAAAGCTTGACATTACTTTTGAAACATTCAGGAACAAACTCTTACCCGGACAAAAGGAAGAATGGAAGATCAAAATAAAAGACAAAAAAGGAGATAAAGTTGCAGCTGAAATGCTTGCTGCCATGTATGATGCATCACTTGATGCCTTTGCTCCAAATAAATGGGCTTTTAATATTTACACTTCCTATTTTTATGCATTGCACTGGGATACTAAAAGTGCATTTAACACTTCATCAAGCAGCCTTTTTAAAATTAAAGAAAAAACAAAATACAAGCTGATACACAGGCATTATGACCAACTTAACTGGTTCGGTTTCGGGAATTTTGGAAGAAATTATTTAAGAGGATATGGCATAGATCAAGAAATGCCAATGCAAATGGATGGAGTACGTTCCAAAGCAGGAGCTATTGTTGGTAATAATACCGGGCAGTCTGTAGCTTTTTATGATGAGAATGATACTGAGCCCGGCACACAAGAGATCTTACCTGAACCACAAAAACCAGCTAAAGATATTAGTGAAATTCAGATCAGGAGAAACTTCCAGGAAACAGCTTTCTTTTACCCTCAACTTGAAACCAATAAAAATGGAGAGGTGATAATTAAATTTACTGTACCTGTATCCCTTACAAAGTGGAAGATGATGGGCTTTGCATATTCCAAAGACCTGAAATACGGAATTATCGAAAAAGAACTAGTGACGCAAAAAGATTTGATGGTGATCCCAAATGCACCCAGGTTCTTCAGAGAAGGAGATACTTTGTTTTTCACTGCTAAAGTTTCTAACCTTTCTAAAGAAGATTTGTCAGGAGATGCAAAACTTGAATTGTATGATGCAATTAGTATGAAATCTGTTGATGGTCTTCTTCAAAACAATTCTCAAACAAAATCATTCACAGTTACAAAAGGGCAGAGTGATATGATAAGCTGGAGGATTATCATTCCGAATTATGGGATCAACGCAATCACATACAGAATAACTGCAAAATCAGGCAGTTTCAGTGATGGTGAAGAAATGGCACTACCTGTCCTTACAAACAGGATGCTGGTTACAGAGTCATTGCCACTTCCGGTTAGCGGCAAGGAAACTAAAACATTTAAGCTCACAAAACTTATAAATTCCGGAAATTCGAAAACTTTGAAAAACCACAAACTAACTCTTGAATACAGTTCTAATCCTGCATGGTATGCTATACAAGCTTTGCCATACCTGATGGAATATCCTTACGAATGTTCAGAGCAGATCTTTAGCAGGTATTATGCTAACAGTATTGCTTCATTTATTGTTAGTTCAAACCCAAAGGTTAAACGTGTTTTCGAAATCTGGCAAAACTTCACACCTGATGCTTTATTATCAAATCTTGAAAAAAACCAGGAGTTAAAATCACTTTTACTTGAAGAGACACCATGGGTTCTGAATGCAAAAAATGAAACTGAGAGGAAACAACGCATTGCCCTTTTATTTGATATGAATAAAATGTCGGATGAGTTAAGCATTGCCATTAATCAATTATATAAAATGCAATCACCTAATGGTGGATGGCCCTGGTTTAAAGGTATGCGCGATAGCAGGTATATTACACAACATATTGTAACAGGCTTTGGCCATCTTCAAAATCTCGGGATCATTAATATTAATGATAATGACAAAGTGAAGAAAATGATGCAAAAAGCTGTTCGTTACCTGGATGACAGGATAAGGGAAGATTATGACAGGATCCTCAAGTCACATCCTGATGATCTTAAATCAAAGTACATAAGCCAAATACAGATTCAATACCTTTATGCAAGAAGTTATTTTATTAAAGATATCTCCCTTGCAAGGAACAATACCTCTGCTTTTGAATATTTTAAAGGACAGGCTTCGAAATACTGGCTTGAAAATAACAAATATCTTCAAGGGATGATCGCACTGGGACTAAAAAGATTTGGGGATAATAACATCCCTAAGGATATCATTAACTCAATCAAAGAGCATGCACTCTATTCGGATGAAATGGGAATGTACTGGAGAGATTCCAATATCGGCTATTACTGGTATCAGGCTCCTATCGAAACACAGGCTTTATTAATTGAAGCTTTTGACGAGGTTGCAGGAGATAAGGAATCGGTTGAAAAGATGAAGATCTGGCTCCTAAAGCAAAAACAAACCCAGGACTGGAAAACTACTAAAGCCACTGTGGAAGCTGTATATGCATTGTTGCTCCGCGGAACTGACTGGTTGACAAGTGAAGAGCTGGTAGAGATCACTCTTGGTAATACAAAGATAGATCCGGAAAAAATTGATGATCTTAAAATTGAAGCAGGTACAGGTTATTTTAAAACTTCCTGGCCGGGAGGTGATATAAAACCAGATATGGGTAATGTAACTGTCACAAAACAGGATGAAGGTGTGGCCTGGGGAGCATTGTACTGGCAATACTTCGAACAGCTGGATAAGATAAGCACACATGAAACACCTCTGCAGCTTCAAAAGAAACTTTTTGTTGAGAGAAACACCTCTTCAGGTCCTGTTATAGAAGAGGTAAATGAAAGCACTTCTTTAAATACCGGTGATAAGATCAAAGTGCGCATTGAACTAAGAGTCGACAGGGACATGGAATATGTTCACATGAAGGACATGCGGGCTTCAGCATTTGAACCTGTTAATGTAATTTCATCTTATAAATACCAGGGTGGACTTGGATATTACGAAAGCACCAGAGATGCAGCAACAAACTTTTTTATATCATATTTACGTAAAGGAACCTATGTTTTTGAATACCCATTGGTGGTTTCCCAGAGAGGTAATTTTTCCAATGGCATCACAACGATACAGTGTATGTATGCGCCTGAGTTTGGTGCTCACTCGGAGGGAATTCGTATAACAGTTGAGTAAGTAAATGGTTGAGTAGGAAGATAAGAATTTCTTTCTTAATTTTATTTTCCAAAAAATTCAAATTCATGTCAAAAAATAAAGCAGGGAAGAAGAAGTTCGTAAAAACTAAGGAATCAACGAAAAATCAAATTAGGATATCAAAAACTAAAGCTAACAATTACATATATTGGTTGGGATTCATATTAATAATCACTTTTATTGTTTATTTTTCTGCAATTAAGAATGGCTTTGTAAATTTTGATGATGAAAGATACATTTTTCAGAATGAAGTTATAAAAGAAATTTCAGAAAAAAATATTATAAAATGGTTTTCGACATATCATGATGGACATTATCACCCACTTTCACAATTATCTTTAGCAATTGATTACAAAATTGCATGTTTATCCCTTCCGGTCAATTTTCAAATACATGAGTTAAAAGCAAATGTTTTCCATTTCGTAAATATCATATTGCATATATTGAACATCCTTTTTGTTTTTCTTTTGATAAAGAGGCTTTTTGGTAGAAATGAAATTGCAATTATTGTAGCTCTGCTTTTTAGTCTTCATCCAATTAATGTTGAAACTGTAGAATGGGTTTCAGAACGCAAGAATTTATTGTTTGCACTTTTTTTTCTGACATCTTTATTTAATTATGCAAAATTTTTGCAAAAGACTGATCATAAATATTATTACTATTCTCTATTGTTGTTTATATTGGCAGTACTATCCAAAGTTACAGCCGTTTCATTATTCTTTTGTTTATTCTTAATTGAATATTTTCTTGAAAAGAAAACCTTTAATAGGAAAGTTTTATTATTGAAACTACCATATTTTGTTATTGCCGTTGCATTTATTATTATTGCATCTCTTGCTCAAAGTTCAAGCTGGGATGAAAGAGCACTACCATACAATTTTATTGATAGAATATTTTTAGCAAGCTATGGATTCATCCAATATATTATAAAGATTATTGCACCATTAAATTTATCAGCTTACTATCCCTATCCGGTTGATATAGGAAATGACATTAGTTTGATCCAATATATCAGTCCGGTCTTGGTAATAGGAGTATTAATTCTAATAATTGTTTTAATAAAGAAGAAGAAAAAAGAACTTGTATTTGGGCTGGTATTTTTTATATTGAATATAGCCCTGCTGATAAAATTGTTTGATATTCCATATGGTAATTATTTAATGGCAGACCGATATGCTTATATTCCGTCAATTGGAATTTTTATAATGATAGGGTGGGTTTTTGCTTACTTTTGTAAGAAGTTTAAAAAAAACGCAGATGTATATGCCGGGCGCTATGTTTTCTGAATTTTGTTTTACCGAGTAAAGATAGTAAAATTCTAGATACTTTATAAAACAACTGAATCAGCCTGGAATATACATTTTGTTAGTTGTCTGGCACTCTTTCCTACGAGCCACTTCCGTTTCAAATCTATTACATTGAAGTTAACACGAGTACCTGTTTATGAATAATATCTCCCTTTCCGTGATTGAGGGTTTGGCGCAAAACTTGACCGAATACGATGAT
>JAIOTT010000483.1 GCA_021106655.1 Bacteroidales bacterium | reverse complement strand
GAATTCTTCATCAAGAGAAACTGCAAGCAAGTATAGATCACCTTTACCTGAAGGTATATGACTCAGAAATGAATTTCCGTTTTGTAAGCCTAATAAAACATTCTGCCGGGAAGTCGACACTCTGTTTATTTTGTAATAATTTGAAACAACAGGCAAATCAGTATTTTCCGGCAACCTACCTTTTTCAGCAGCTATATCATCAAACACTTCCTGATAAACAGCATGCTTAATATCCAGGGATGATACTTTTGTATTTATAGTATCTAATGCTGTATAATGATCTGCATTTAGGGAGAGTAAAAATTGTTTATAGTTTTCAATTTCAATTTCTTTGGATGGTATGATCAGTAAATTACCGCCATTATCAATAAAGCGCTTTAATTCCTGTGCTAATCCACTTGAAATTTCACTTAATTCATTAAGGATTATCAAACGATAGTCATTAAATGATGAATAATCAATGTTTTTCACTGATATGTTAGTAAAAACAAATGCAGAATCTTTTAAAAAAAGTGAATTCAGATATCTGCTTTCATCCTTATTGTTTATGCAAAGCAGAGGAATTGAGGCAGAGACTTTATAGGAAAAATAAAAGTCATCATCATATACAACAGGATAATCAATTATATGTAAAGATCCGTATTGAATACCCGTTGTCGTGTTGGTAAAAGGCAATTTTATATCAGATTGACCGTATGCCGAAATATCAAAACTGCCAATCGCCTTCTGCATTCCATTAATAATCAATTTAACAGGGATCTTTTCAAATCCCAGGTCTGAATTATTTCTCACCCTGACAATAAGTTTTACATGCTGATTAAAATGCTGGGCAGGAGACTCAAACCAACAGCTGTCGATAAACAGGTTATTATTATTGTTTGCAGATACGGGTATAAGATAGGTTGAAATTGTAGTATCGGTTTTAAAATTCTCAATATCGGAGATACTTTTTTGAAAATCGGTGATCATATATACTGACTTCACTTTATTTTTCTGAGTACTTAAAATATCATTTTGTCGCATAGATACTTTCGACAACTCTCTTGCAACAGGCGAAATTTTTATTTCTTCAAGAATCTCATTAAACTCATCTCTGCTTACAAATCGTTGGTGCCTACCTTCAAAATCATTTGTCAATAACTGAAAAACATCACTTGACTCATATATTAAAGCTATTTCCTGTGCCCTGATTTTAGCTTCATCGATCAAAAGTCCGTTTTCTGATTGTGACTCCATACTGAACGAGTTATCAATATATATACTGATTGCCTGGGAAATACCTTTTTCGATCTTATCTTCTGAAACAGGGATGTAAGGTTGAGCAAAAGCAAATACAAGAAATGAAATTGCCAATATTCGCAATAACAACACTAATAAATGCTTTAGCTTAGACCTCTTCTGGGTTTGCAGTTTCAACTCCTCAATAAATTTTACATTAGTAAAATATACCTTTCTATACCTGCGAAAATTAAAAAGGTGAACAATAACCGGAATCGAAATTGCAGCAAGGCCAAATAGAATATACGGATTAACAAATTGCATTTTATCACATTAACACACCATGTTGATTAAGCTTTGTTATTGACAAAAAAAGCATAGAGCAAGGGGCACAGGGCATAGAGTTTCTATTTCTAATGATTTATTTTTATAATCTTCTCTTTGCTCCATGCTCTTTGCTGTATGATACCAACAAGGTCTTATGTTTTACAAACGATATCTAACTATTACAAGAAGGCAAAGGTATATATTTAATATTTATTATGTGAGACTAGTAGAAAAAAGTTGCAGGGGCAGTTGCCAGTCTCCAGTATGTAGACTCAAATCTGAAACCTTTTTAAAAAATTTCCAGCCAATATGCAACCTAATCAAAATCTCCGGTGTCTATATATTGAGTTTCAAATTAATCAATAAATTTTTTATATTAATTTTATTTACAATTCCTGTAAATAAAATTGATACAGTATTGTTGATTATTTTATTTTATTTATTAAATTTGCAGATAATAGAAATAAATTTTTTTTAATTAAATCTTTAAGTCTTATGAAATCTAATTTATTTAAAAGTCAAAGCTTCAGGTATTTCCTGACTACTTTATTAGTTTTTGGTTTTATCAACGTTTTAAATTCAGGATCAGTAGCTTTTGGGCAAAACAGTTCTGATGTAAATTATTCTGATATTCAGAAAGAATGGAAACTTTACCAGGAAAAAAATGGAGTACAAATATATTATAAAAAGGCTGATCGAAATGACAAAGCAAATGGCATTTTTCAGGAGTTGGTACTTTTTAAGTTTGTTAACACAACAAACACTAAATTTGAAATAAGTTGGAAATCTGAAAACTGGTATGACGGAAAATGCTGGAATTGCAACAAAAGCACTAAGGAAGTAATAAGTAAAGTTGTACTTGACGCAGGAGAAAACCAGGAAGGTGAAACAATCAGGGATAGTGATTACCCTCAATTACGTTTATTTTCTAAATTTCTGAATTACGACGACAAACCAGAGTTAACCAAATTCAGGTTTATTAATCTCGAAGTTAACCCGCTTTAAGCGCAGAGCAAATAATATTATTGATAAATTTTTTTTTGTTAACCAAAAACTAATTTTGTGAAAAAAGTAAATATTTTATTTAGCATTCTTATCGGCATCTTGCTGATTTCTTTGGTTGATACACCAAAAGTATATGGTCAATGTGCAATTTCTGCCGCGGCCTCATCAGCTGCTGATCCGACGCCCAAAGATACTGCAGAGAT
>JAIOTT010000334.1 GCA_021106655.1 Bacteroidales bacterium | reverse complement strand
TATTTTAATTTCTAACTGGTTGGCCATATTGTATCTTTGCTGCACTCTGGCTTTAATCATCACAAATGCGCCTGCTTCCAAAAGGTGTTTCCAGCGAAGATAATCTTCGGAGAATAGGGGCAATTGAATAGAGTCAGAATAATCCTCCAGCATAAAGGTAGCATATTGATTACCATTTTTCAGGACTTTGTGTGATGATGAGGCAATAATACCTGCAAAAGCCACATCCTTGTTTTTCAAAGCCGGGAGATTTTCCTTTAAGGTACTAATTTCAATATTACAGAAATTATCGATTTCAATTTTATAATCTTCAAGAGGGTGCCCTGAAAGATATATTCCGGTCACTTCTTTTTCGTAAACCAGTTGTTCGAGTTTATTCCATGGTTCACATTCAGGTATTTTTGGTTCTACTATTTCTATTTCATCTTCGAATAATGTAGGGCCTACATTTTTTTCATTTTGTAAAATACCAGCATGTTTTATTATTTTCTCAATAAAAGTTACCTGGTCATCTCTCTCGCTATAAAAGTATTGTGCTCTATGGGTAGTTTTAAAGCTATCAAATGCTCCGGCTTTCACGAGTGCTTCAAAACAACGTTTATTTACAGTCCGTGAATTCACTCGCTGAGCAAAATCAAATATACTTTTATATGGAGCATTTTTTCTTTCTTCAACTATTGAAATCGCTGCTAATTCACCAAGGCCTTTTATTGCAGCTAAGCCGAAGCGGATCTCTCCATTTTTATTAACAACAAATTTCAGATCGCTTTCGTTGACCTCTGGGCCGAGGACAGAAATATTCTGGCGTTTGGCTTCTTCAATAAAAAAATTAATCTTTTTAATATCATTCAGGTTATGAGTTAATACGGCAGCGAGATATTCGGCAGGATAATGGGCTTTGAGGTATGCTGTTTGATATGCAATAAGCGAATATGCCGCTGAATGTGAACGGTTAAAGCCGTATTCAGCAAACCTTTCCATATCCACATATACTTTTTCAGCCGTTGTATGATCAATATTTTTTTCTTTCGCACCTTCAAGAAAAACAAGCTTCTGCTCCTCCATTATCTCTTTGTTTTTCTTTCCCATTGCTCTTCTCAGGAGATCTGCTTTTCCGAGAGTAAAGCTTCCCATTATCTGTGCAACTTTCATGATCTGTTCCTGGTAAACCATGATCCCATACGTGGGTTTAAGGATATCTTCAATCAGGGGATGCGAATATTCAACTTTGTCTCTGCCATGTTTACGATTGATATATAAAGGAATATAGCCCATTGGTCCAGGGCGGTATAATGCATTCATTGCAATAAGATCCTCAAAATGTGTTGGTTTGAGGTCTTTAAGATGCAATCTCATCCCCTCTGATTCGAACTGAAATGTACCTATTGTATCGCCTTTCTGATATAATTTGAATGTTTTTTCATCATCAATTGCTATATTTTTAATATCAATTTTTACATGATGAGATTTATAAATATTATCTATTGCATCCTTAATAATAGAGAGTGTTTTCAGTCCCAGGAAATCCATTTTCAGTAGGCCCACCGACTCAACAAGTTTCCCTTCGTATTGGGTGACCATAAGTTTTGAATCTTTGGCTGTACTAAGAGGAATATGTTTTATTAAGTCATCAGGGCCGATAATCACACCGCAGGCGTGTGTGCCGGTATGTCGGGCTGATCCTTCTAGCATTTCAGCAAAGTCAAGTGTTTTTTTTGCTAATGATTCTTTACCTTTAACGATATCACGAAGGCCTTCAACTTCTTTATAAGCTTTGGTCAGGCTAATTTTCCCATCCTCAGGAACAAGTTTTGCAAGGCGATCAGCTTCAGGAAGCGGGAGTTTTAGTACCCGGGCAACATCTCTGATAGCCATGCGTGCTGCCATAGTTCCAAAGGTTACAATTTGTGCTACCCTGTTTGATCCATATTTTTTTTCAACATAATCCAAAACCTTATCTCTGCCCTCATCATCAAAATCAATATCGATATCAGGCATACTAATTCTTTCAGGATTGAGGAAGCGTTCAAAAAGGAGGTTATATTCTATTGGATCAATATCAGTTATACCTATACAGTATGCAACGGCTGACCCTGCAGCAGAGCCTCTTCCCGGACCAACCATGACATCCATTTTTCTGGCTTCATTAATAAGATCCTGAACAATAAGAAAATATCCGGGAAAGCCCATATCTTTTATAACAGACAACTCATAATCAAGACGTTGTTTAATGTCATCACTTATATTATTATATCTGTTTTTTGCACCTTCATATGTAAGATGTCTAAGATAATCATCTTCCTTTTCAAAACTTTCCGGTAGAGGGAAGACCGGCAAAATAATTTCACGTCTCAGGTCATAATCCTCTATCTTATCAACTATTTCCCTTGTATTTGAGATTGCTTCAGGAACATCAGGAAAAAGTGCAGCCATCTCTTCCGGGGTTTTCAAATATTCCTCACCGCTATATCTCATCCTGTCTTTATCATCAAGGTCTTTTCCTGTATTCAGGCAAATAAGAAGATCATGGGCATCTGAATTTTCTTTTCTAACATAGTGAACATCATTTGTAGCAACAACTTTTACATTATGTTCTTTTGCTAATTTCAGTATTGTCTTGTTAACCTCTAATTGGTCATCCAATCCATGGTTTTGAAGTTCCAGATAAAAGTCATCTTTAAAGATG
>JAIOTT010000460.1 GCA_021106655.1 Bacteroidales bacterium | reverse complement strand
CTGATGAACCTTCTGGAAACCTTGGCTGCTCTTCAGCAGTTTCATTACATGAATTATTTTGTTAGCGGGGTGATATTTTCAAACAGACGTTTATAAGTGCAACACAAAATGAAAAACTTGCTGAGACGGCTGACAGGAGACTGACGATTAGGGATGGGACTATGGTGATTAGTGATGAGTTTGGAGTTATAATAAGCCGGAGCTTAGTATTTTGAAATTCTAAATAATGAAAAAGTTAATGATCCTTTTTAGCATTGCAATTTTGATTAGTATTAGCATTCTTTACTCTAATAAGGCAAATTGTCAAAATATTATTGATCTTAGCATCTACCCACCTAATCCAACAAGCCTTGATGATATCATTCTGATCTCCGAAAACTTATTTACAAGTGGCCCATGTTGGCTTGATTCATCTTCCATGTCCATAAATGCATTTGATATAAAATATGACACCTATTTTTCAACAGGTATGTTAGCGGTAATGTGTACCAGTTTTGACACATTTCAACTCGGCCCTTTAAGTGATGGAACATATCAACTTCATTATAATCTCTATCATCCCAGTGCAAGCCCACAGTTAGAAGATTCAGCTACGATTGCATTTACAGTCGGCTCTGTCAGTTTATCAGATACAAAAACAGATAAGACTGAATTTATTTTTCCAAACCCTACAGATGGTAAGATAATTTTAAAATTGTCTGAAAATATCGGTGATGGAGAGTTAATATTCAGAATATTTTCAATGCAGGGCAGATTATTAAAAAATATGGAATTGGATGCTACAAAATCTGAAATACAAATAGACCTGTCAGTACTACCATCCGGTAATTATTTTTATGATTACCATCACAAGGGAAACCAAAACTACACATCAGGAAAGCTCGTTATTACTAAACATTAATCTGGTTTGGGTTTACATTTTATTAATTTAATCTGCGTTTCCTGACTTCTGCACGAAGTTCTTTTCTTATGAGAAAATTTATCAATGCCCAAATTACAGAAACTGATCTTTCCTCGATAGAGAATAAGAAATTCATCAATAAGGATATAGCTCCTACAAAACTCTCACAACGTACATGGGGTACTTATAATTTTGCAGCATTGTGGGTTGGAATGAGTGTTTGTATCCCCACTTATATGCTAGCCGGCGGACTGATTGCAGGAGGAATGAATTGGTGGCAGGCACTATTAACTATAGGCATCGGCAATATCATTGTATTAGTACCACTGATATTAAATGCTCATCCCGGGACAAAATTCGGAATTCCATTTCCTGTCCTTGCCAGATCATCATTTGGAATTCTGGGGTCAAATATTCCGGCATTATCACGAGCACTGGTAGCTTGTGGTTGGTTTGGCATACAAACATGGATAGGTGGAGAGGCGGTTACTTCTCTTCTCAAGCTTGCCTTACCTGTATTATCAGAATTTTCCTGGACTCCAGCAGTGGGATTTATGTTTTTTTGGGGACTAAATGTTTTCTTTATTGTTAAAGGCATAGAGTCAATCAGGTGGTTAGAATCCTTCGCTGCCCCTTTTCTGTTATTGATCGGAATTGGTTTATTGCTATGGGCCTATAATACTGCAGGTGGATTTGGACCAATGTTAAGTCAGCCAGGTAAATTTGATACAATAATAGGATTCTGGAAATTTTTTATTCCATCTTTAACAGGTATGGTAGGTTTCTGGGCAACACTCTCATTGAATATCCCTGATTTCTCCCGCTATGCAAAAAGTCAAAAATCTCAAATTCTCGGTCAATCTTTAGGACTACCTCCTGCAATGATATTTTTTTCCTTTATTGGTGTTGCCGTTACATCTGCAACGGTTGTAATTTTTGGAGAGGCTATCTGGGATCCGGTAGCTCTTATTTCAAGATTTAACAATCCGTTTATTGTCAGCATATCTCTTATAGCACTAATATTTGCAACCTTAACTACAAATATTGCTGCCAATGTTGTTTCTCCTGCAAACGATTTCGCCAATTTATCGCCCAAACATTTTAATTTCGTCAAGGGAGGCCTAATAACTGCAATAACTGGGATATTAATAATGCCATGGAAACTACTTGACAGTTATGAGACTTTTATTTTCGGTTGGCTTGTTGGATATTCAAGCCTTTTAGGGCCGATTGCCGGTATATTAATATGCGATTATTTTATTATACGGAAAAGAAATCTATCAGTTAAAAGCCTATACGATTTTAATGGTGTATATACTTATTTAAAAGGATTTAATATAAAAGCCATTTTCGCATTGCTGGCAGGAGTGATCATTGCCTTGATAGGATTGGTTATTCCATCATTAAAAGTCCTGTATGACTATTCATGGTTTACAGGTTTTGCATTGTCATTTATTCTTTATTGGGTATTAATGAATAAGGATAAAAGTAAAATATTGCACAAAGATTAAGCTTCCCTATTTAAACAATTTGATTTTTTTCTATTTTAGCTTTTTATTCAGAAAATATAACAAATGGAAAAATACTTTGAGAAATTTCGAAAAAACACCATTGGAAACGACCTGACATTTAAAACTCCTTTTGGAAAGAAGAAGATGATCTATGCCGACTGGCTGGCAAGCGGTAGATTATATATGCCTATTGAAGAAAAACTAATAAACGATTTTGGCCCCTTTGTCGGGAATACTCATACTGAAACCAGTGAAACAGGCACATTAATGACAAAGTCATATCATCTTGCTCACAAAATGATAAAACAACATGTTAATGCAGCAGATGATGATTTAATTATTACAGCAGGATTTGGCATGACAGCAGTAATAAATAAATTTCAAAGAATGTTGGGTTTGAAATCCTGCGGAAAGCTGAGAAATAAAGATTGCATCAAGGAAATTGAGCAACCTGTAGTGTTTATCACTCATATGGAACATCACTCAAATCACACCTCATGGTTCGAAACAATTGCAGAAGTTGTTCAGCTCAAACCCGGAAAAGGTCTGTTAGTTGACCTGGATGAATTACGAGCACAGCTTGAGAAATATAAGCACAGAAAAGTAAAAATAGGTTCATTTACTGCATGCTCAAATGTTACTGGAATAATAACTCCATATCATGAAATGGCAAAGATCATGCATGAATATGGCGGTTTGTGTATTATTGATTTTGCTGCATCCGCACCTTACATCAAAATAAACATGCATCCGGACGATCCAATGGAAAAAATTGATGCTTTATTTTTTTCACCTCATAAATTTCTTGGCGGACCTGGAAGCTCAGGTGTTCTTATTTTTAATTCTAAACTATATAATAGCTATTCGCCGGATAATCCGGGAGGAGGCACAGTTGATTGGACTAACCCATGGGGAGAATACAAATATATTGACGACATCGAAGCTCGTGAAGATGGAGGTACACCTGGTTTTCTTCAGGCAATAAAAACTACACTTGCTATAGAACTAAAAAATCAGATGGGAGTGGAAAATATCAGAAAAAAAGAAGAACAACTTGTTAAAATTGCCTTTAGTGAACTTACTAAAATTCCTGGTTTGAAAATTCTTGCTGATAATGTTAAAGACAGACTTGGAGTTATCTCCTTTTATATTAAGGATATTCATTTCAACCTGATTGTTAAAATCCTTAATGACAGGTTTGGAGTTCAGGTGAGAGGAGGATGTGCATGTGCCGGCACATACGGGCATTTTCTCCTGGATGTTAGTCATGAACAATCTAAAGAGATAACTGACAGGATAACAATGGGAGACCTTTCAGAAAAACCCGGATGGGTAAGGCTTTCCATACATCCAACTATGACTGATGAGGAACTGTATTTCATAATTGATGCAGTCAGTCAAATTGCTGAAAACCATCATGACTGGGAAAAGGATTATATTTATAATAAACATGATAATGAATTCAAACATGTGAATGATCCTGAAGACCAGACTGTGAAGGTTTTAGATTGGTTTAAATTGGATAATCCGTAACGAAGACTAAAACTGCAATTTGTTATACGTTATATGTTATTCGTTAATTGTTATACGGATAAATTAATAATACATATGAAAAAAACGGAACAATCCAAAGCAAATGAAATTTCAAAGCTTTTTCGAGCTTATTGCAAAAATCACCTTGATGATGAATACCTGCGCCTGTGCAATAATTTATTCATTGATTTGCTGGAATTAGATCAGGATGTTTTTAAACGCGGGAAGGAAAGTATCTGGGCGGCATCAATTGTTTGGGCAATAGGCAGTGTTAACTTTCTAGGCGACAAATATTTCGAACCTTATGCATCCCTTTCGGATGTTTGCAGTTACTTTAATGCCAACACTTCAACTGTAGGACAAAAAGCATCTATGATCAGAGAAGGCTTAGATATCGATTTTTTTAACTCCAATTACCAAAGAGAGGATTCTCAAATATCAGTATTTTTAAATAATCTCGTAATGACAGAAGACGGCTTGATCGTTCCCCGCGACTTGTTAGAAGAAGACGAAGAAGAAGAATTAATAGAAACATATGTTCAGGAAGAACCTGATTATTATATTATTTTGTTGGAGTCACAATTCCCGGTAAAAAGCACAGATATCTACCAGCTTGAACACCTTTTTAAAACAATTCTTGATGAAGGCGAAAAGCTACAAAAAGTTAAAATAACAGAAAAAAAAGCGCTGCATATTTACTTTTACGGAAGACCAGCTAAAATCCTTAAATTCGAAAAAAAGCTTTCATCCGGAAAATTTACAATAACTGATGTTGTAAATCAGCCTGTTTCTTGATTAGTGTTTTTCTCTACTGAGCGGAGTCTCCTGATTAAGCTTTAATAAAAGTGGTGGTGGCGTTACACCTGATCTCCTTGACCATGATTCGGCTGATGTTTACGCTGCAAAGCTCCATTTCGCTAAATTTCATGCATATGATGATAATAGAATGCGGGTATGGGTAACCGAACTTGGGCAGAGTGTTGGCAATATAGATGATTTTCACATTTATAACAGGCCGAAGAGATAGGGATTATTTGTAAGCATGATTTTTCCAAAGCATTTCTATAGTTTATAACTTTTAACAAGATTTATACTTGCAAAGGCTTTGAATGACATTCGATAAAATTTGAGATGCCTCCGAACTTTTCAAAAACAAAATCTCGTTTTATTATACTCGACCTGTCTGACAAGGTAACCCTATATGACGAATGTTTCCATTCTCCTGGTTTACTAACAAATCCATGATTCACAGGGTTGAAGTGAATATAATTTATCAAATAGATAAAATAGCTCTCTTTTGTTATATGTTTACGTCTAAAATTTTTCATAAACAAGCTTCCCATTCGGGAATACACTTTATTATATGCCTGGGAATATGAGCTAAAAAGCTTTGAGAATTGTTTGCTAATAAATAATGATATTAATTTCTCCCTCTCTTTTGAATCTGTCTGTGCTTTATATTTAGTTGAAAATTTATTCTTTAAAATAAGATCATTAATTTCTTTATCATCTTTGATGCTTACCAATAAGTGAAAATGGTTTGGCATTAAGCAATAAGCATATGTTTCTACCATGGAGTTGATATACATTTCGTACTTTTTAAGGAAGAATATATAATTCCTATTTTCCCGAAAAAGTAACTCATTTCCGTTTGAATGGTTATAGATATGATAGAAGTTTTCTGGGATTAAAGGTTCCATAATTTTAACTAAACTTTTCCAAAGTTTAAACTTTGGAAAAGTTTGTGATTTGGTTAGCTTAAGTCTTAGTATACTAAATCAGTAAATAGTAACCTTATATTTTAGAAAAGTTTGATAATTCGAATAGAGTTATCTCCGGAAGTATCCCAATCCTCCCAGGATAACCAATAGTACCAGTCCCACGATTCACATACAAGTACTGCTTCCTGCCACTGCTACTTCTTGAATAAAGCCCTGCCCATTGCTTATACAAATACTGGGCGGGACTCCACTTAAAGCCGGGAATTTCAACTCCAAGCTGAAAACCATGAGTATGCCCGGAAAAAGTTATGTCAATCTCCGGATAATAATTTTGAACCGTATGATCCCAGAATGTCGGATCATGAGAAAGAAGTAATTTTACCGGAATACCTTCAGTACCTGGTAATGCCTTATCAAGATCACCATATTTTGGAAAACGATCATAAACACTCCAGTTCTCAATGCCGATGATGGCAAGCTTTTCATTATCAATCTCAAGAATGCTATTTTCGTTTCTTAAAAGTTTCCATCCTATATCATTAAAAAAATTGAACAGTTCAATCATGTTCTCTTGTTTTGCAACAGCAGACTCCCATGTAGCATAATCCCCGTAATCATGATTTCCTAAAACAGAAAACACTCCGTGACGTGATCGTATTTTTTCGAGAATACTCTTATACTCATAGGCTTCAGCACTAACGTAATCGACAAGATCTCCTGTAAAGAATACGAGGTCTGCTTTAAGGTCATTTATGATCTGAACAACTTCCTCTAATTTGGAATTCGAAGTCCAGCTTCCAAGGTGAATATCTGATATCTGGACTATACGTAAACCATTTAAAACTTTCGGAAGACTTTCAACCGTTATGATCTCTTTTCTTACTCTAAAATCATATGCCCACTTAAGAATTCCTGTCAGTAATCCGGAAAAGGCGATCCCTCCGGTAATAAGTCCAATGTTTCCAAGAAATTTACTTCTGCTTATTTTTTTTCCTTCAGCAAAATCCTTAACTCTCTTTGGTATGAATATTTTTTGGTAAATAAATTGGAATAATCTCCTGACATCATCAAGGAGCAAAGTAATAATGGGAAATACCTTTGCAGCATACATTATAAAAACAATTCCTCCAAGATATATTTTCAGACTTTTATCCCACTCCTGATAAGGTATTGGTAAAAATAAAAACACCATTCCTACAAGCAACATCAATGGAAGCCAATAAAGAAAAGCAATGATGCTTCTGCAAATCTTACTCTTTATCCTTCTTCTCACATAAAACCACAAGTAGGCGTCAAGTAACATCAGAATGAAGAAAAAGGGCAGCCGGCTGACATTTTTGGGAAACTCCTTAGCTGTAGTAAAAAAGAAGGCAATAAGGACAAGGATTATTATCAGAATGTATATCTGTTTCTTTTTCATCTATAAAATTTCAGTCAGGGGTTGTATCAAAATCTAAAATTTAAATTGAATTTGATTGATTTCATACTTTGTGTAACTTTGAGATCCTTGGTGGTTCTCTGTGTAACAGCTCTTTAGTAATTCAACACAAAGTTGCTCAAAGTATGGAAAAAAGGTTCATAAAGACTTTTGAAGCATCCTCCTGACTTATTAAGCTTTGGCGATAAAATTAACCAATCCCTTAGCTTCAAAGATAGCCATTAACTTTGTTGGTAATGGAGCAAAGTTAAATATATCTGTCCCAACCGTTACAGTGCCGCTTTCAAAATCAATTGTAAGCTGATCTCCCTGTTTGTATGCATCAACAACTTCGGGCAACACAATGATTGGCAAACCCTGATTTACTGAGGAACGGTAAAATATCCTGTTAACTGACTTTACGATTACTGCTTTTACACCTGCATAGGATAAGCCTACAGCAGGGTGCTCACGTGAGCTGCCACAACCAAAATTTGCTCCAGCCACAATAATATCTCCATCCTGTACTTTCTTAGTAAAATTCTCATCAAAGTCTTTAAAGAGATGGGGCATTATTTTTTCAGGTTCTGCACTACTAACTTCATAAGTCAGGTTACCTGCAAACATTTGATCGGTGTTTAAATTATCCACATCTGAATAATTCCAGACAGCATTTGAGTATCTGTCTTCACCTCTCTTTACTTCAAGTGTTTTACTTTGCTCAATTGTATAAGGGAATTTATCATTAGCATGTATTCCTCTTGGGTCAGAGATCTCCGCTTTAAGAGCTGAGTGTGCGACTGCTGCAGGGGATGCAAGATAAATATTTGCTTCCTTATTACCCATCCTACCTTTAAAGTTACGGTTTGCAGTTGAGATTATATTAATTCCGTCAGCAGGTATGCCCTGTCCTGTTCCAAGACAAGGACCACAAGATGTTGCAAGAACATTTGCACCAGCATTCATAAATATTGAAATAAGACCTTCATCCATCGCCTGCATATATATCTCTTTTGATGCAGGTATAACAAGCATTTGAAAACCTGCAGGAAGCTTTTTACCATCCATCACTGCGGCAGTTTCCCTCAAATCTTCAAGTCTGCCGTTTGTACAAGTACCCACAAGAGCCTGACTTATTTTCGTACCCTGAACTTCAGAGAGTGCTTTCACATTATCAACATTGTGCGGAGCCGCAACTACCGGAAAAAGATCACTTAAACTGATCACTATCTCCCTCGAATAAACTGCATCATCATCGGCCCAACATCCCTCAACTTCTTCTCCCAGATAATCAAATAATACATCATCTGCCGGAAAAACAGCATTCTTGGCTCCCATTTCAGATGCCAGATTAGCAATAGTCATCCTGTCGGATATGCTGAGTGTTTTAACTCCCTCACCATGATATTCTATCGACATATAATCTGCTCCACTGGAACCTATCATTCCAATTATCCACAAAGAAAGATCTTTTGCAAAGACGCCCTCAGGCAGTTTACCATTTAAGATTATCTTTATTGATTCAGGTATCCGGAACCATGTTTCTCCCTGCTTCCACAATCCCGCTGATTCAGTCCTGTCAATGCCTGCGGCAAATGCATTAAAAGCTCCAGCTGTACATGTATGACTGTCACTACCTACTATTACCATTTGCGGTTTGGCATGATTTGCCATTATCTGATGGCAGATACCACTTCCAACATCATAAAATCGTTTTACTTCCTGTTCTGTTGCAAAATCGCGAATACGTTGATAGTCGTTAGCCAACTTTGCATTAGTTGGTGGTGCATTATGATCAAGAACAATCAGCAACTGTTCAGGGTCATAAATATTTTCACCCCCCATCTTTTTAAAAGTTTTCTCAATACTAACTGTATTATCATGAGTCAACACGATATCAGGTTTTTTAAATACTATACTTCCTTTTTCCGATCCAAAGATCTTTTCTACAAATGTTTTTCCGTTCATTCTATTATTTTTTATGCTTAATGTGTTTATAATTAGATTGCGTTTTAAGTAATTGAGGATAAATTTTGTTATTAATGTCATTTTTTTATCGCTATTTATTTCAAACCAATGCATCATACAAAACCTCAACCGGATGAAAAGCCTTACGTCCAGTTCCATCATTTATCTGATGTCGGCAACTTGTTCCGGGAGCTACAATAACAGTATCCAGATCAGTTTTTCTGATTTCAGGAAAAAGAATAAGCTCCCCTACCTGCATCGAAACATCATAATGCTCCTTCTCATACCCAAATGATCCCGCCATTCCACAACATCCGGATTTGATCTCTTCCACAGTAAAATTAACAGGGATTGATAACATTTTCTTCATAGACTCAGTAGATGCAATAGCTTTCTGATGACAATGCCCATGGAGCTTTATTGTACAACACTCATCTGTAAATAAATCACTGGTGATATTCCCCATTTCGATTTCCCTTGCGATAAACTCATCAATGGTAAAGGCTGATCCTGCAATATCTGATGCAGATTCTTTTAATTCCTTATTAACCAATTCAGGATATTCATCCCTGAAGGTAAGTATGGCTGAAGGTTCAATGCCTATCAGAGGAGTCTTTTCAGAAACAATATCCATTAATAATCTTACATTTTTATTCGCTATTATTTTGGCTTTTCTTAATAGTCCTTTTGATAAATAAGTTCTGCCGCTTTCAACATGCTTTGGTAAAACAACTTTATACTTGAGTTTATTCAGTAGCTTTATAGCTTTAATCCCAACATCGGTATCGTTATAGTTAGTGAATTCATCATTGAATAAATAAACTGTTCCCATGCTATTGATGCCTCGGTTCAGATCATCAATATTTCTTTTGATCCATTTGCTCAGAGTTGTTTTTTGAAGCAGAGGAATTGATCGTTCTTTCGCAAAACCGAGTATTTTTTTCGTGACTCCTGAAGTAAAGCTGTTTTTCAAAAAGAAATTTGTAAGACCCGGAAAAAAGCTTGCTAAAGCATTAATTTTTGAAATATTTGCAATAGCTTTTGTTCTGAGAGGGATTTTATTGGCATCATAATAATGTTGCAAAAACTCTGCTTTGAGTTTTGTCATATCGACATTCGACGGGCATTCCGACTTACAAGCTTTACATGACAAGCAAAGATCCATAACTTCATACAGTTCCTGATGATCAAAAGGATTAGTTTGGGTAGAGTTAGTAAGAAACTCTCTTAACAAATTAGCTCTTGCCCGTGTAGAGTTTTTTTCATCCCTCGTTGCCATATAGCTTGGGCACATAGTTCCATTAAACAGTTCCGTTTTCCTACAATCACCTGAACCATTACACAATTCAGCGGCTCTCATAATACCAAGAGTTGAAGAAAAATCAAATACAGTCTCTATTTCCCGTGTCGGACTGTCGGATTTATATCTTAAACTTGTATTCATGGGTGGCGTATCCACGATCTTCCCCGGGTTAAAAATATTATCAGGATCCCAGCTATGTTTTATTTCCCTTAGCAACTCATAATTTTGTTCACCTATCATCAATGGGATGAACTCTCCTCTTAGCCGACCATCACCATGTTCGCCGCTTAATGATCCTTTGTATTTCTTTACAAGTTTTGCTGTCTCATGAGCAATTGTATAAAACAGTTCAACATCTTTTTTCTTTTTCAGATTCAGAATCGGACGTAGATGAAGCTCTCCTGTGGCAATATGTGCATGAAAGACACATGACAGAGAATATTTATCAAGTAATTGTTTGAACTCTTTTATATAATCAGGTATGGATTGAGGCTTAACGGCTGTATCCTCTATCACACCAACAGGCTTTGCATCACCGGGTATGTTTGACAATAGTCCGACTCCGGCTTTTCTGAGTGCCCAGATCCTTGAAATATCATCACCAAAGATCAAAGGAAAATGATAACCATATCCTGCATCTTTCATATCACTCTCAAGTTTACCGGCTATTTTTATTATTTCCTCTTTTGTATCCCTTGCAAACTCAATAATCAATATTGCCTCAGGTTCACCTTTTATAAAAAACCTGTTTTTCCGCTGTAAAATATTGTTTTCTGTACATTTAACAATAAACTTATCTATTAGCTCTATTGCTCCCGGCTTATGCTTTAGAGCAATAATATTAGCTGATAGTGCATGCTCAAGGGAATAAAAATGGACGCAGAGGAGTGCTTTTTCTTTTGGAGGAAGAGGGACAAGATTAAGTTTTATCTCAGTGATAAATCCCAATGTCCCTTCTGAACCTGCTATAATCTTAGATAAATTAATATCTTTTGTACCTGATGTAAATGGAGAAGATTCAAGCAAGAGATCCAGAGCATATCCGGTATTTCTTCGCTTTATTGAGCTTTCGGGAAATTCCGTTCTTATCCTTTGCTGATTTTCAGTATCAGAAAGAATTTGATCAAGTTTATTGTATATTTTATTCTCTAACTTTTCACCCTTACATTTTGCCCTGAACTCACCGGGAGTAAGGCTTTTCAATTCAACTTCAGAGCCATCGCTTAAAATAAGCTGAACAGAAATTGTATGATCTCTGGTGCTTCCATAAATGATTGAATGTGCCCCACAGGCATTATTTCCAAGCATTCCTCCAATCATACAACGGTTTGAAGTTGATGTTTCCGGACCAAAAAACAGCCCTTTAGAAGCAAGCACACCATTTAGTTCATCAAGTATCACTCCGGGTTGAAGCCTGACCCATCTTTCATCTTCATTGATCTCTATGATCTCTGTCATATACTTTGAAACGTCCACTACAATGCCATCCCCAACAACCTGGCCAGCTAAAGAAGTTCAGG
>JAIOTT010000256.1 GCA_021106655.1 Bacteroidales bacterium | reverse complement strand
ATTCTCCTCAGTTGCTCGCCAGGGCTTGTCGTTATGCGAATAATTACTGATCATACTTGCTGACCAAACGTAAAAACGGTTAATCACCTGTTCATACACATGTTTTTCTGCATCACTCATCTTTTAGAGATCAGCCCTTTTCAAAGGTAAATACCGTGTTTGAGGATAGCCACGATACTCAGTTTTTATTCGCTGCAGCTGCCCATCTAATATCAATAAAATGAATACCTGATCCAACTCCTGAGGAACAGGGCCAAAAGGTAATTTACTGTACCTGGAACCTGTCAAATGTTCCTCATACTTTTCGTAATAATCCATATCGGAAAAATAAAGCAGCTTGTTTAGAACGGTTTCTCCAACATTGGGTTTTCCGGCACAACGCTCAAGGATGTACAATAACACATTTCTGAATTTTTCTGACTTAAAACACGGAACAGAAACTCTGATATGCTCTTTAACAGCAACGTCTTCTGCTACCATTGAAATTTCTTCTTCAATATTATATTCGCTGGCCAAAAACTTATCCATAGAAAATCCCAGTACTTCGGATAGCTTCATAAATTCTATAACTGAAATGTTACGATTACCTAACTCAATCTGAGCAAGCGATGGCCTTGAAATGTTCAGTAGCCTTGCTAAATCTTCCTGAGATAAGCCTTTAGACGTTCTAATCTTCATTATCCTTTTACCAATTTGTTTAGCTGATAATCTTGTTTTCATAGTATGAGTGTTTTTGCAAAGGTACAAAAAGATTTAATATCAAACAAATAAAAGTTCTGAAAGATAACAATAATCCCATAACATATATTTAAAATATTTATTTGTGCATTCATGGCAAAATTAATTTGAGAATGATAATTTTAAAAGTTGACTGAATAGGAAGTTGGTAGATTGAAATGTGTCGTAGGCAGGAGCCTACAACTAACGGGGAAATTGGTTAAGGTGAGTAGGTAAGTAGGAAGAAAGTTTGAAGGTTTGCAGGTTTTCTTTGCGACTTCGCGACTTTGCGAGAAAAAAATCCTAATTTTGGCGAAAATTTTGTAAACATCCTCCGTGTAACTCTGGGTCTTCTCTGTGCACCTCTGTGTAACAGCTTTTTTAGCTATGTCACAAAGCTGCTCAAAGAATCCACAAAGTATCACAGAATAAAATATCAAAACATGAAAATGAAATCAAACATTATTCTTTTTGTACTGATAGCTTTTATCAACTCAAGTCTCTCCATCGCTCAAAATCAATCTAAAGAGATAACTCTTAGCGATATCTGGAAGAAACATACTTTCTCTGCCAAATCTGTCCATGGTATTAGATCAATGAAAGATGGTGAACACTATTGTACCCTCAACAAGGATGATGAAATATTAGAGTATTCATATAAAGATGCTAAGAAAACAAGGACAATCGCCACACTTCAGGAAATGTTAAAAGGACTGGATAAAAAGGATGTGGAAATTGATGATTATGCGTTCAGTAGTGACGAATCCCAAATACTTATTGCCACAGAAACGGATGATATATACAGGCACTCCAGCAAATCAAACTTTTATATCTGGGATATAAATAAAAAGAAATTATCTCCCCTGTCGGATGGTGGTAAACAACGATTAGCAGATTTTTCCCCTGATGGAAGTAAAGTTGCTTTTGTAAGAGACAATAACATATTTGTTAAAGATCTTGCTGATAATAAAGAACTACAAATTACTCATGATGGTAAAGAAAGATTTGTCATAAACGGAACCACCGACTGGGTTTATGAAGAAGAATTCAGCTTTACTAAAGGTTTTCATTGGTCGCCTGATGGTAACAAAATTGCATATTACCGTTTTGATGAAAATAATGTGAAAGAGTTCTGGCTGACAAAATACGGAGAACTATATCCTGAAGAATATAAATATAAATATCCTAAATCAGGCGAAGCTAACTCTGTGGTGAGTATACATGTTTTTGATCTTACTAAAGGGGATGCTGTAAAAATTGAAACAGGTGAAGAAAAAGATCAATACATCGCCCGTATGAAATGGACTAATGATCCAAATTTACTTTCACTACAGCGATTGAATCGTCTTCAAAATAAACTTGAACTGTTGATAGCTGATGCAAATACCGGAAAACCAAATGTTGTTTATACTGATAAGAGTAAGTATTATATTGATATTACTAACGATCTCACCTTCCTTAAGGATAATGAACATTTCCTAATTACTAGTGAAAGAAGCGGTTATAATCATATTTATGTCGGTGACATGAAGGATAACAGCCTTCGCCAACTTACAACAGGTGATTGGGATGTTAGGGAGCTGAAAGGAATTGACGAGAATGCTAGCCTTATATATTATATATCAGCTGAGGGCTCACCTTTTAACTCTGAACTTTACTCAATTAAACTTGATGCTAAGGGAAAGAAGAAGATCTCTTCCAGAGAAGGGAGTAATTCTGTCAGGTTCAGTTCCACATATAAATATTATATCAATAATTTCTCGGATGCAAATACTCCACCTTATTATAGTATATGCAACTCCAAAGGTAAGGAGTTGAAAATTCTGGAAAATAATGAAAAGCTGATCGGCCTTATGAAGAAATACGATTTCAGCAGAAAGAAATTTTTTGAATTCACAACTTCTGAAGGCATAGAATTAAATGCCTGGAGGATAGACCCACCTGATTTTGACCCCACAAAAAAATACCCTCTCTTTATGTATGTTTATGGTGGTCCGAATTCACAAACAGTTACAAACAGCTGGGGACGTAATAATTTGTTGTGGTTTCAGTTGCTGGCACAAAAAGGTTATATCGTAGTATCAGTGGATAACAGGGGGACAGGAGCAAGGGGAGAAGAATTCAGAAAAAACACTTACCTTGAGCTTGGCAAATTTGAGACCATCGACCAGATAGAAGCAGCACAATATCTTGGAAGCCTCGATTATGTTGATAAGAATCGGATAGGTATCTTTGGATGGAGCTATGGCGGTTACATTTCCAGTTTATGTATCACTAAAGGAGCTGATTATTTTAAACTTGCTATCGCAGTTGCTCCGGTAACCAACTGGAGGTATTATGATAATATTTATACCGAGCGTTTTATGAGAACTCCACAAGAAAACGGAGAGAATTATGATGATAACTCACCCATCAACTTTGTGGATAAATTAAAAGGAAAATATTTGCTTGTCCATGGTACAGCTGACGATAATGTGCATGTGCAGAATTCCATGGATATGATCACCGCCCTGGTCAAAGCCAACAAACAGTTCGACCTGATGCTATATCCTAATAAAAATCATGGTATCTATGGAGGCAATACACGCTATCATTTATTTAAGAAGATGACAGATTTCGTGCTTGAGAATCTGTAATTCAATTGTTATTAGTTAGTCATTAAGTGTTTGGTTGACAATCAATGACGCACGAAGTGCTAATGACAGCGAAGCGAATGACATCATCCTCTTATGGTTCTCTTCGGCCTTCTTTTATGATGTTTTTTGACCAGAGTGCCGGGAGTTTTTCTCCACTTATTCTTTTTTCTCATATAGTTGTTTTGATCTTTTTCATCATTCTCAACATATGCATATCACTTGCTTTTTAGTTGAAGT
>JAIOTT010000050.1 GCA_021106655.1 Bacteroidales bacterium | reverse complement strand
TAAAGAACATACAAGAAAATCAATGAATGCATACTACAAAAGTTTAGAAAAAAAACTATTAAGGCTTAAATCACAACTAAATGAGGATGTGATACTTCAAGCACAAGTTATATAATAGAGCAATTAGAAATTAAAAAAGGCCAGCGTATATCCACCGGCCTTTTTATTATTGTAAAACGTTAATGTTTACCAACTTTTAGTTGATGTTTAGTTTTTTCGTATAAACAGCATCCCCAACCTGAAGCTTCACAAAATATATTCCGGAATTGAGATCATGGAGATCAATTTCCTGATTGTATATACCTTGTTTTAGCAATCCTTTATCTATTGAATATACTTTTTCTCCAATAATATTAAACACCTCAATATTTACTTTTGAGTTATCAGACAGGTTAAATTCAATTATTGCTCTTTCTCTTGCAGGATTAGGGTATAAGCCGGAAAATCCATCATCTGTCATTTCCTTGTCATCAGTTCCAACACTACCTTCTATTGACCAACATGACTGATGCACCTCTGTAGTTGCATTATCCTGTAAAAACACAACAACTGAAAGGTCAGTCATTTCTTCAATAAATGTTCCGACAAGACTTGCAGATAATTTATAATTTGCTGTTACTCCATTTGTAAGAAGAGGAATGTTTGTTCCTTGTGCATCGGGAACCATTTTCATCATTACATAATAAAATTCGAGTTCTCCATTATTTCCAATGTTTCCTTCTGTTTTGTTTTCTACGACTGCAATGTGTAATTTCAAATCTGAGCTGGTAAAATCAGCTAAGGGATCTAAATACACATCAACATATACTGAGTCATTAATGATCTGGTGGTAAGCATCGATATTCAGGAATGCGGGGACATCATAATACTGGTCAAATATTGTTTGATCATAAGAATTTGGATTGTCATTCCAGCCACCATCAAGCGCCATATTTGGAACTCCGCTTACGTTGTAATAAGTTTTTCGAACATCACCTTCGGCTGTAAAATATGGGTCACCAGGTTGAGGCCAGCTCATCTGGTATTTAACACAAGTCCATTTTCCCGGATTAAGATCAAGCATAGCTTGAAGAGTTTGATTACCTGGTAAGCAAGGCCCACAGGTTGAGCTTGTAAATACTTCATGTAAAAGTTTGCGCTGAGCTATATCTACAGATACAACATTCATAATAATTGTATCATTTGAGGTATTGAGATCGACACTTCCATTCGGATCTGATACCCATATGGTAATGGTGTGTGGTCCCAGGTTAACAGGTGTCCAGATATCCGGATGAGTGTAATTATATGTTGAAAAAGGTGTAAGGTTCAGGTTTGTCATGGAATAAGCATGTACAGGGCCACCGTCGATACTCCAGCTCAAGTCAAGAGTGTCAATAGTTGTGTATCCGGCATTTCTGATCATTCCTGAAAAAGGGGTTGGTGAGTTATACTGAACCATAGCATTCACATCCAGCGTTTGTAATTCAGCATCCAGTGCCAGTGGCTCAGTTGAACTCAGGTCATAACCGAAAATTGTATTGCCTTTTACTAAACCACCTAATGTTGTGGTCCCGGTAATAATATCAGGATGAATAAACAATCCTCCACCTGTACTAACAGCAAGATTATCTACCGTCAAGTCATGAAAAATTCCTGTTTGTAAACCTGAGGCAATATCAACCTGATATATGATAGGAGTGCTTCCCTGTATTCCTGTTAGGGCCCAAAGATAAGGGCCTCCGGGAGAAGTGTTGTCAAATGCTGTGCCGGAAATACCAGTTAAACCATGTGTTGCAGAATTAATGGTATTTAATACTGTACCGTTTGTGTCAATAAGTAAAAAATCATTTGTACTCCAGTCGCCAACCCAAAATGCATGATGTGTGGGGTCATAGGCAATACTTCTTACAAGCTGAGTAGGAGAATTTATGGTCTTGACAAGGGTTTGATTAGTAAAATCCATTTTCCAGAACCATGGACCCGCTCTTCCTCCATAGAAATATGTTCCGTCATAGGTTAGATCTTGTAAACTCATAACTCCGGGAATACTGAAAGTTGAAATATAATTTCCGTTAAGGTCATATTTCAGGATATCGGCAGAAAAATCCTGAGTAACATAATAGAAATTGCCATCAGTTCCAACACCAACCTGAAACGTACCACCTGAAGTGATATCATGTGCAAATTGCAAAGTCCAGGCACCTTTTGTTGTCTTGTTGTCATTGTTTTGCGCAACAGTTAATAATGAAGATACAAAAATCATCACTATAATAGTTGTAAGTTTTTTCATGTTTAAAAATTTTATTGTTTAATAATGTGGTAAATGTATAAAAAAATATGTAACAGTCTATGGTTTTAAGCTATTATACTGAAATAGTTAATTAGTTAGATAATTAATTGCTCCTGATAACTGATAACTGATAACTGATAATTGTTATTCACAGTATTCCTTATAAACTGATAAATCAATATCATATCCTAATGAATCAGCTTTTTGCCAGTCGGCACATGCTTCTTCCTTCTTACCTAAAAAACTTTTAATGTTTCCACGCTGATAATAAGCCTTTGAGTTTTTCGGGTCCAGCTGTATTACAATATTAAAATCTCCTATAGCCGGTTCAGGCAGTGCAAGATCAAAACGCCCTATGCCACGCCAGAAATAAGCTTCTGTATATTGCCGGTTTATATTAATGGCATAATTATAATCAATTACAGCTCCCCTGACATCATTGATCTTATACCTTGCCAGCCCCTTATTAAAATATCCTTCCGCTTCGCCCGGATATTTTCGGGCAACATTTCCAAATAGTGTAATGCTGTTTTTCCATACTCTGTTACGGTTCCAGGTCTTTACTGAAAACAGTATACCCATTAACACTAAAAGTAAAATAAATATAGGTTTGGCAATTCGCCTGTATTTCCATTTGTTTGACAATTGATTATAAATAAAGGCAATAATAAAAAACAATCCGATATAAGGGATATAAGTATATCTTTCATAAATAATGGACTTACCAAATGGTATCACCTGCGATACAACAGAAATAGTTATCAGGTAAAACAAAAAGCCGAAAAGCAGATCTTTCCTGTAGCGTTTTAGGATAAAAATAAGAGCTATCAGAACTAAAATTATTACGGGAGCAATGTAATACATAATGGGAAAAACTCCATTTATTTTATCAGGAAAAAAATGTATTGCTGATTGTCCAAATTCCTTAAAAGGGGCAAAAAGCATAACTATATACTTTATCAGCCCATAACTAATAAGAAAGAACCGATCGACAAATGAAAATTCCTTTGCCATAGTTGCAGTTTCTGACATTTGTAAGCCAAATAATGCAATGATCCCAAATATTATTGAAAGAGCAAAAAAAGGTATTTTCTCTAATAAGGTCTTTTTTGTAAATTTCCTCTTAACATAATAATCAATCAGCAAAAGGACAAGAGGTAAAGTGACAGCCATGGACTTGGAAAGGAGTGACAATACAAACATTATCAAACTCAGATAATAGTATTTACGTTTAAATTCACTGGTAATGTATTTGAGATAGATTATCAGTGAGATCAGAAAAAACAAAGAATAAAACAGGTCTGCACGACCGGAAATCCATGTTACAGCTTCAACATGCATTGGATGAATACCAAAAAACAGTGCAACGATAACTGCTATTTCAATGCTCTTTGTAAATTTATTTAGAAGTATAAAAACAAGGATAACATTAACAAGATGTAGTATCAGATTTTGAACATGAAAAACTGTTGGATTCAAACCAAATATCTCGAAATTAACTGCGAAGCTAATTGAAGTCAATGGTTGATAGTTGCCTCCATGAAAGCTTCCAAAGTATCCGGCAATATTCCTTATTGAGAAATCCTGAATTTTATTATTTAGCACATAAAGATCATCACCCCATATCGACTGAAAGTCATGTCCGAAAATATTGGAGTAAGAAAATACCGTTGCTATTAGAATTAATACTAATAAACCAGCTTTTAGAAGTGTTTGCTTATTTCTCATGTCATCCATTAATTATTGTTGCGAGTTACGGGTTACGGGTCACGGGTCACGGGTTGCGGGTCACGGGTTACAAGTTGCGGGTTTTTACCATAAACCATAAACCTACTACCTTATACTTAAAATAAATTATCAACCAAATCATCATCTGCAATATTCGGTACTGTCACCTTAAGGTTCGGCTCTCTCTTCATTGCTTCTTTAATAGCAAAGATAGCTTCTTTATTCCTTGCCCAGTTGCGCCGGGCAATACCATTATTTACATCCCAGAAAAGCATAGATCTCAATTTTTTGTCTGCCTCTTCACTTCCATCCAGTAGCATACCGAAGCCACCATTAATAACCTCTCCCCATCCAACACCGCCACCATTATGTATTGAAACCCATGTTGCTCCTCTGAATGAATCACCGATGACATTTTGGATTGCCATATCAGCTGTAAATTGTGATCCATCATAAATGTTGGCAGTTTCCCTGTATGGTGAATCAGTCCCTGATACATCATGGTGGTCTCTGCCAAGTACAACCGGAGCACTGATCCGACCTTCTTTTATTGCTCTATTGAATGCGGCGGCTATTTTAATCCTCCCTTCAGCATCTGCATATAATATTCTTGCCTGTGATCCAACCACAAGTTTATTTTCTTCAGCAGCTTTTATCCATCTTATATTATCAGACAATTGTTGTTGTATTTCGGTTGCAGCAGTTTTCATCATTTCTTCAAGAACTTCTGCTGCAATAGTATCGGTAATATGTAAATCTTTAGCTTTTGATGAAGTACAGACCCAGCGGAATGGTCCAAAGCCGTAGTCAAAACACATAGGTCCCATAATATCCTGGACATAGGATGGGTATTTGAAATCCCCTTTTGAATTAAAAATGTCAGCCCCGGCACGACCTGCCTCAAGAAGGAATGCATTGCCATAGTCCCAGAAGTACATACCATCTGCTGTCATTTTGTTGATGGCATTAACCTGACGGACTAAGGATTTCTTGACCTCCTCCTTGAATTTATCCGGATTTTTGACCATCAGTTCATTTGATTCCTGAAATGTCAATCCTGCCGGATAATAACCTCCTGCCCATGGATTATGCAGAGAAGTCTGATCTGATCCGAGCTCAATCTTAGTATTATTTTTAACAAAGGCCTCCCACAGGTCTACAATATTGCCAATATAACCAATCGACACAGCTTCTTTTGCATCTCTTGCTTGCTCGATCCTCCTGATAACAGTTTCAGTATCATTATAAACTTCGTCTATCCAACCCTGTTCATACCTTTTATTCATTGCATCGGGATTGATCTCAGCCACCACTCCAATGGCACCTGCAATAACTGCTGCTTTAGCCTGGGCTCCTGACATACCACCCATACCAGAGGTAACAAATACTTTTCCTGCCAAACCTCCCGGACTATGTAATCTACCTGCATTAAGCACTGTTATGGTTGTACCATGCACAATCCCCTGCGGACCAATGTACATGAAAGAACCTGCTGTCATCTGGCCATACTGCGAAACACCGAGGGCATTGAGTTTTTCATACTCATCATGACTGGAATAATTTGGTATAACCAAGCCATTAGTTACTATAACGCGAGGTGCATCTTTTGATGAAGGGAATAAGCCCATCGGATGACCGGAGTACAAAGCCAGTGTTTGCTCATCGGTCATTTCAGCAAGGTATTCCATGGTGAGAAGGTATTGTGCCCAATTCTGAAATACAGCTCCGTTGCCACCATAGGTTATAAGCTCATGAGGATATTGAGCAATCTTTTTATCCAGGTTATTACTTAGCATCAGCATTATCCCTGCAGCCTGAATACTATTATGAGGGAAATCGTCAATTTTTCGTGCACTGATTTCATAATCCGGACGAAAACGATACATGTATATTCTGCCGTAATCAGTAAGCTCTTTTGCAAATTCTTTTGCAAGTATTTCATGATGTTCAGGTGAAAAATATCTTAAAGCATTTCTGACAGCAAGTTTTTTCTCCTCACTACTTAGTATATCTTTTCTTTTTGGAGCATGCGGAACGGATTCGTCGTAAAGCCTGACTTCCGGTAGTTTTTCCGGAATGCCTTGTATGATTGCAGCTTGAAATTTGCCTAATTCCATTATGTTATTAGTTTTTGGTTATATGTTATACGTTATTAGTTATATAACTAATAACGTATAACTCTTTATTTATTAGTTGTAGCAGTTTACTACATCGATAATTATTTAATAGAACAAAATAGATTACAAAATTACTCAATTAAAACATGGTGTAGAAATTTTTTTTAACTTGCGGTATATTTCCCATTTTGCTCCTGATATGATATAAGTATGAAAGAAAACACACAAAACATCCTTGTTGTAGTTACGGTTGCCTTAGCCATATTTGTAACAAATCTCGATATCAGTATCGTTAATATTGCACTTCCTACCTTATCGAATACTTTTAATACTGGAACGGATGAGGTTTCTCGTGTGATAATAGCTTACCTTCTTGCACTTGTTGGCAGCCTGCTTGTATTTGGTCGGCTTGCTGATCAAAAAGGCGTTGAGAAGATCTTTATTATTGGTTTCAGTATTTTTACTATTGCCTCAGTTTTTTGTGCATTATCTCCAACAATTGATTTCTTAAATATATTTCGCTTTATGCAGGGATTGGGTGGCGCGATGCTTTTAGCAGGTTTCGGTGCAATTGTTCTTAAATATTTACCTCCTGAGAAAAGAGGGAGGGCATTTGGGTTTAGCACTGTTTTTGGAGGTATTGGAGTTGCTATTGGCCCTCCTGTTGGTGGATTTCTGATAGAGTATTTAAGCTGGCACTGGATCTTTATCGTTAATGTGCCAATTGGAATAATAGGTATTTCCCTTGCTTTACGTGTTTTGAATAAAAAGCATGTTCCACCTCCTTCAAGCGGATCATCAGGATTTGATCTGACAGGTGCAGTGTTAAGTTTTGTTGGACTATTTGTTCTTTTTTATATGATGAATACTGCTGATAAATCGGGGTGGCTTTCTCTAAGAACTCTTGGTATGTTAGCGTTTTCTATCTTGTGTTTTATTCTATTTATTATAAGAGAGAAACGTTATTCCACCCCTCTTGTTGACCTTTCAGTATTTAAGATAAAAAACCTGGTGCTCGGATTTTTTACCTTGATTTTTGTGACCATGGTTCTGGATGGGCTTACTTTTATTTTTCCCTTCTTTTTCGATCTGATATGCAAGATTGGGGCTGGCCAAACCGGTTTATTACTGATGATAGCTCCCCTGGCAATAATCTTCGTAAGTCCGGTTTCTGGCTATTTGTCGGATTTTAAGGGTCCTCGTTTTGTAGGAGTGATATCACTTATTTTCCTGGTCGGATCAACTGTAATGATAGTTATGTTTAATTCTCAAACATCGTATTATTTCATTGCAATTTCATTTATTCTTTTTGGAATAGCTCTTGCCTTGTTCTATACTTCAAACACAACTTTTATAATGAATTATGCTGAAAAAGGTAAAGAGGGAATGTTGTCTGCCTTGCTGGCTGTAGTTACATACCTTGGAGCATCATTTGGTATCAGTGTGTTTGAAATAGTATTCTCATTGAAATTTGATATTAATAAATCTGATTCATTAACTAGTATTCCTGAAAACATTGTTCTGAGTGGCTATCAAAATGCCATGATACTGGGAATTATTTTAAGTGTGTTGGGCCTTATCGCGATAGTTATTGCGAAAGAAAAAGGTGCAAGTAAATAGTATGTAGGATAATCATGCTTATTAATAGAACACTGATAACACAGATATTTATCAGTGAAAATCAGTTTAATCAGTGTCATCTGTGTTCCATTTATAAAATATCTTAATTAATCTCAGCAGAGAAAGCATATGCAAAAATTTAGATTAACAATTTAGCGATATAACAATTTAACAATATAATTATATGTCAAATCAAGAAAAATCCATCCAATACTACCCCTTAACACATGCTCAGAAAAGAGTATGGTATATGGAAAAAACACATCTCAATACAAGTGAGGCTAACCTTTCATTTACGATCAGATATAAAGGAGATGTGAACTTCATGCTTCTGAGCAAGGCTATTAACCTGGCTATAAAAACAAATGATGCTCTGAGATTAAGAATGACAGAGATTGAACAGGAATCAGTAATTGAAACTAAACAATACCTTACTGAATATCGTGGATATACACTGGATTATTTTGATTTTTCAGGTAAGGGTGGAGAAAAAAAACTCAGAGAATGGTTACCGGTTAAGTCAGAAGAGCTTTTTCAGTTTACCGATAGCGACCTTTTTTATTTTGCTCTCCTTAGATATGAAGATGATGAAACCGGTTATTATCTTAAAACCCATCATATCGTTTCTGATGGATGGACACTCTTTCTTCTTGTAAACGAGATTGATGCGTTTTATAAGAAATTGTTAAAAGGAGAGAAACCCGATGAAAGTCTCAGACCTTCTTACCTTGATTATGTGAAAGATGAAGCTGAATATGAGAATTCTGAGCGATTTAAGGAGATCAGATGTTCCCTTTACCTGAAGAGGTCAATCTTTCCTCTGTTAAAACTGATGAAGTAGATACAAAAGCAATAGGGAAAATTTTTGAGTTTTCATTTGAACTACGAGAAAAGATCCATGCATACAGCAAGGAAAACCACTCTTCAGTTTTCAAATTGCTGATGTCTGCTTTATCAATATACATTTCCAGGGTAACAGGTCTGGAGGATATTACTGTCGGGACAGTGAATCATAACAGATCGACACCTCAGCATCAGGCAATGGTTGGAATGTTTGTAAGTACTTTCCCGATAAGATTTGCACTGGATAATAACCTGGATTTCAAATCATATACAAAATATGTTGGTGATCATGTAAACGATATAATAAAACATCGCCAGCAGTTTCCGTTTGATGTACTTGCTACTGACCTTCGTGAAAAAGCAGGGATAGATCCCTCCAGTTTGCTGAATATTATGCTTATTGGCCATCCTAATGTTACCGACGACCCAAAAATTGAATATCTTTTTCCTGGTTACGAACAGGCTGCTCTGGCTATGCATGTTAATCTAGCCAGTAAGGATGCTTATGGAATACTTGAAGTTTGATTTGATTATCAGGTAAAAATCTTTAAAGAGAAAGATATCAATAATATTTTTCATGCACTGGAGAATATTTTGGAAAATGCACTAGAAAACCCTGATAAGAAACTCCACGAAATACAGTTGGTATCCGATGAAGACAGAAATCAACTCTTAAATGAATTCAATGATACAAAATCTGATTTCCCGGCAGAGAAACTCTTGCATCAGCTTTTTGAAGAGCAGGTTGAAGCAAATGCTGATAGAGATGCTCTTATCTATCTTGATAAAAAACTTACTTACAGAGAGCTTAATAATAAAGCAAATCAACTTGCACAATTTCTTAGAGATAAAGGTGTAAAGGCAGATGATATTGTTGCAATTTATGCTGACCGCTCTGTCGAAGTTATTCTCGCGATGCTAGCAGTACTTAAGGCTGGAGGGGCCTATGTGCCTGTGGACCCCAAATACCCTGTCGACAGGATTAAATATATGCTGGAGGATTCAGGAACAAAATTAGTTCTGGGGCATAAATATTTATTCGACCTGGTAGACTTCAAAGGAGAGTATATGGATATTGGCAATGAAAATCTGTATCAGGGAAGTACAGATAACCCTAAACCTCAATGCAACTCTGATAATCTTGCATATATTATCTATACTTCGGGCTCAACCGGAAAACCCAAAGGCGTGATGATAGAGCATCATTCAGTGGTAAACCTTTGTTTATGGCATTCCAGGTTTTATGATATACGGGCTGAAGATCATTGTGCGGAGTTCGCATCATTTAGCTTTGATGCATCTGTATCGCAGATATATTCCCCTTTGAGTTCAGGCTCAACTCTGCATATTATTCCTGAAGACCTTCGCCTTTCACCAATAGAGCTTAACAAATATTTCGAGGCAAATAATATTAGTTATACTGATTTACCCACCCAGCTTTGTGAACAATTCATGAAGGATATAGATAATAAATCACTGAGAAATGTTACAACGGGAGGGGAGAAGCTTAAAAAATACACATTACGTGATTTCCGTCTCGTTGATGAATATGGGCCTACTGAGTATACTGTTATCACAACCAATTTTGTTGTAGATAAATATTATAACAAAACACCCATCGGGAAGCCTTTATTCAATACCAGGATTTACATCCTGGATAAATTCAATAATCTTCAACCAATCGGTGTGCCCGGGGAATTGTGCATAGCAGGTGCAGGCCTTGCAAGAGGTTACCTTAACCGCACTGATCTTACCGAACAGAAATTCGTTTCCGATCCGTTTGTAGAGGGAGAGAAAATGTACAGAACAGGTGACTCAGCCGCCTGGATGCCCGATGGTAATATTGATTATTTTGGCCGTATTGACTTTCAGGTCAAGATACGGGGCTTCCGTATCGAACTCGGAGAAATTGAACAGCACATACTGAAGCATGATGTTATAAATAAAGCAGTTGTCCTGGCAAAAGAGGATAAGGATAAGAATAAGTTTCTGGTAGCATATTTTGAAGCCTCTCTTGATATTGATATCCCGGAGCTGAAGAAATTTCTCTCAAAAGATATGCCTGATTATATGATTCCCGGATTCTTCATCCGTGTGGATTCTATGCCGTTAAATCGTAGTGGAAAGGTTGAACGAAGAGCATTGCCGGAACCAAAAATGGAAACCCGCGAGCATGCAGAATATGTTGCGCCAACTACCCCTAATGAAAAATATCTGCAGGAGTTATGGCAGGATATACTGGATATAAAGAAAATAAGTGTTGCTGATGACTTCTTTGAACTTGGAGGACACTCACTCAAAGCTGCCGTTATGCAATCCCGCTTATCGAAAGATAAAGGGATGCAAATGTCACTTCAGAGTATTTTTAAATATCCTACTATCAAAGGGCTGGCTTCAGTTCTGGATACAAGTGCTCAAAAGACCTATTCAAAAATTGAAGAGACAGCTAAGAGATCTTATTATCCAACATCTTCATCGCAGCGAAGACTATACATTCTTGATCAGATGGAAAATGTTGGAATTACATATAATGTTCCGGTGGTTACTGTAGTAGAGGGTAAATTAAATCTGAAGAAGCTTAGCAGGGCTATCGAATACATGGTTGAGCGACATGAGGTGCTGAGAACCTCTTTTGATATGATCGATGGTGAAGCCGTTCAGGTTGTGCACGAAAAAGTGAAATTTAAAGCTGTTTATGAGGAAAAAGAAGAGAGTCTGATCCAATCAGTTATCAGTAATTTTATAAAACCATTTGATATGGGTAAAGCTCCATTGTTCCGGGTTGGCCTTATTAAATTGGCAAAGGATAAGCACCTTTTCATTTTTGATGTACATCATATTGTAATGGATGGATGGTCGGTAATGGTATTTATGAAGGAGTTATGGGATCTCTATTATGGACACGAGCTTCCACCTAAAAAACTTCAATACAAAGATTATGCTGTCTGGCAGCAGAAAGATCTCGAAACGGATCTTATAAAGAGCCAGGAAAAATACTGGCTTGACTCATTTAGCGATGGGGTCCCTGTGTTAAATGTCGAAACAGATATGCCAAGAGGTGGTGCATTGAGTTTTACAGGTAAACGATACAGGCTTGAGGTCGATAATGACATTACTTCTCAGCTTGCAGTCCTTACTCAGAAAACAGGAACAACACTGTTTATGGTGCTTATGTCTGCCTATAATGTTTTGCTTTCAAAATACAGCTCCCAGGAAGATTTTGTTCTTGGCATACCTTCTTCAGGCCGTACAACTCCTGATATGGAGGATATTCTTGGAATGTTTGTGAATTCTTTGCCTATTCGATCAAAACCTGAAGGAGAGAAAAACTTCAGGGAATATCTTGATGAGATGAAAAATCTTATCCTGGAATCATACGACAACCAGGATTTTCAGCTTGATGTTCTTATCGAAAAGCTGGGAATAAAAAGAGATTCGGGAAGAAACCCTCTGTTTGATGTGATGTTCTCGCTAAGGAATAAATTTGATGACATGCATGTTGAGGATATTGTGATAAGGCCTTATGACTATGAGTTTAATGTATCGAAGTTCGATTTTTCGCTGGAAGTAATTGAAAAAGCAGAAACTCTCGACCTACTTCTTGAATATCGCAAAGATCTCTATCATGAGGAAACCATGATCAGGATGGGAGAGCATTATATTAATATTCTGAAACAGATCTGTAAGGATGAAAATGTTCTATTAAAGGATATCGACATACTTACAGATGATGAAAAACACTTCCTGCTTGAAGATTATAATTCAACTAAAGTAGATTATCCAAAAGATAAAACCATAATTGAATTATTTGAAGAGCAGGTGAGAAATGTACCTGAAAATATTGCTCTTGAATGTAATGGAAAGACTATGTCTTATCTGGATCTTAACGAAAAAACAAATCGTTTGGGCAGGACCTTAAGAACAAAGGGTGTCAGGCCGGATGATGTTGTGGTTATTATTCTCGACAGGTCAATAGAATTTGTAGTTAGTGTGCTTGCAGTGTTAAAAGCCGGCGGGGCATTCCTGCCTCTAGATCCAGAATATCCTGATGATAGGATCTCATATATAATAGAGAGCAGTGAAGCAAATATCCTGATTTCGGATAATAACTTTAAAGAGAGGATCAGTTTTGATGGTGAGTTTGTTGATGTGAATGATGAAAAGTGGTATGATGATGATAACTCAAATCCGGAAATTATTAATACTCCAAAAGATCTGGTTTATCTCATTTATACTTCAGGATCTACGGGAAGGCCAAAAGGTGTTATGCTCACACATGAGGGATTGAATAATTATATCACATGGGCAAGAAAGGTTTATCTCAAAGGCGAAGATCTCGATTTCCCATTATATTCCTCAATATCATTCGACCTTACCGAAACTTCTATTTTCACACCACTATTATCAGGTAACCGTATGGTAATTTATTCCGGTGAGGATAAGAATATGTTAATCGAGAATATTATTAATGATAATAAGATAGGTGTTCTGAAATTAACTCCTACACATCTTAAGATCCTTGACACTATTGATGTGAGCAAATCCAGGCTTAAGAGGCTTATTGTTGGTGGTGAAGACCTGAAAAGAGATCTTGCAGAGAAAGTGTATACACAGTTTAATGGCAATATTGAAATTCTTAATGAATATGGTCCTACAGAAGCAGTTATTGGTTGTATGATACATGAGTTTAATCCTGAAACTGACAGGCGTGCTTCTGTTCCGATAGGTGTTCCGGGTGATAATGTAAAACTATATATTCTTGACTCTAACCTTAATCCTGTACCGAAGGGAGTTGTCGGTGAATTGTATATTGCCGGTGATGGTGTAGCCAGGGGATATAAAAACCTTCCTGAGATAACTGCAGAGCGCTTTATTCCCGATCCATTCCATGAAGGAGAAAGAATGTATAAGTCAGGGGATCTTACCAAATTCCTCCCAAATGGTGTGATAGAATTTATGGGGAGAATAGATTACCAGGTGAAGATCAGGGGGTACCGTATCGAAATGGGTGAGATCGAGAAACAACTAGCACAATATGAGAAAATATCCGACCAGGTGGTTGTTGACGGTGAGGATAAGGACGATAACAAATACCTTTGTGCTTATTATGTTTCAGATGAGAAGTTGCCTGTTTCCGAGCTTAAAGAATTTATAAAGGCGAGCTTGCCTGACTATATGGTGCCGGCATACTTTATCCATATGGAGAAACTACCATTAACACCAAATGGCAAAGTTGACACCAAAAATCTTCCGAAGCCTGATGAATCATATGATACAGGAGTGGAGTTTGAAGCACCACGTAATGAAAAAGAGAAAAAAATTGCTAAAGTATTTAGTGAGGTATTGAATATTACAAATATCGGCATCAACGATAACTTCTTTGATATGGGAGGAAATTCTATTAAGGCAGTTGCTTTGGTAGCTGACCTTCAATCAGATTTTGAAGTGAAAGTCAATGATATATTCCAGTATCAGACAATAGCTGATCTGGCAGAGAACATCCAGGAAGTTAAGGACGATCTACTCAGCCGACTGGAAACTCTGAAGGGTATGGTTGAGATGAAAGTATCACCTGAAGAAGAGAGCAAGTTTTTGAATCCTGATACAGAAGTGAGGATGAATGAGTATCTTAAGAAAAATGATGAGTATAAAACTCTTGATTTTAAAGCGACAAAGAGATATGAAAATATTTTTGTTGCAGGAGGTACAGGCTTTCTGGGAGTTTATATTTTGAGAGATATACTTACCGGAGATAAGGCAAATGTGTATGTTCCTGTCAGAGGTAAATCTGAAGAGGAAGCCACGGAAAGATTGAAAGCAAAACTTAGCTATTATTTTGGCGAGAAGTTCTATGCCAAATATTCCAACAGAATTTATATTTTTAAAGGCGACCTCTCATTAGATTTTATGGGAATCCCTGAAGATAAGTATGATGCTCTTGCTGAAAAGGTTGATTGTGTGATAAACTCAGCAGCGATAGTCAAGCACTATGGACATTATAAGGATTTCTATAGCAGTAATGTGCTGACAACTGAGAATCTACTCGCTTTTGCATATCATAAGAAAAGGAAAGATTTCAATCATGTCTCAACTATCTCAATTGGTATGGGTAGTGTTGAAGGGCAAGGTGAAGTTTTTTTTACAGAGTATGAGCTGGACATGGGTCAGAAATCCGATAACTATTATTTGCAGACAAAGCTTGAGGCTGAGAAGAAAGTTGTCGAAGCCCGTGAGCAGGGGATGAACACAAATATCTTCCGTGTCGGTAATATCACTTTTGATTCAGAATCAGGTCTTTTCCAGGAGAATATTGACGATAACGGCTTCTTCCAGCAGGCTCGCTCCTTTATTAATCTGAGTGCCATACCTGATGTGATGGATGAGGTTGAGTTCTCATTTGTTGATCAGGTGAGTCAGGCAATATTACATCTGTACAATATCGAAGGACTGCAAAACGAGATACATCATATTTCCAATATCCATCAGGTAAAACTATCACAGGTGCTTGGAAGCCCGGAGCTTGATCTTAATGTTATTACTGTGAGCTTCCCCTATTTCATCGATCTGCTGATAAACAATTATCAGATAGCTTCATTTAAAAAACATGTTGAAACAATACTGCTACATCGTGGATGGCTGGAGATGCAGGGAAGTGAAGAAGGATCAGCTTTTGTCTCTTCCAACGCCCGTAGTGATATGTTACTTAACCTGGCAGGATTTTCCTGGAAGCATCTTGATATTGATAAGATGAACAACATGGTGGTTGAGTCATTGCGTGAGCGTACAGATATGTTGAAGAAGGTGAAACTATTCGAGTTTATGGATGCAGAGGATATGGAGTATATCTCCCGTTTGGCCCAGCACGAATATTTTGCACCTGATGCTGACATGTTATGGCAGGGAGAACATTGCGATAGGTTCTATATCATAACAGAAGGAGTTGTGGAGATAAGTCGCAAGTCTATATCCGGATGGCATGGAAGCTATGCTGCTGTAGGTAAAGATAACTTTATTGGCGTAGAAAATGTTTTAAGTAGTGATAGCCCCAGCCCGGTAACAGCTGAGGCCATATTGGATAATGTTATTGTTTTATCTTTCAAGGCAGAAGATATTAAGCGGTTACTCGAAGAGAAACAAAATCTAGGTAAAGGATTCTTCATGACATTGGCTGAGCGAGTGCGGCAGCTAGAGTCGTTGCTGGTGGAAATGGGGTAGTCAGGTGTAAGGTTGTAGGTTTAAGGCAATGTGATAATGTGTTAATATGCTAATGTGATAATTATTAATTATACAAATATACAATGGTGCAATTCTCAGGGATTTAAACCCTTAAGGGATGCAAACCCCGACGAAGGAGGGGATGGCGTCCCTGGGATTTTGTAGGATTAGCGATTATTGATTTCTGAAGTGTTGTGGAATTCTCGCTAGTCACTAATCACTTAATTGAAATAAATTATTAAATTTAAACCATATAAGACATATAAGGAAATATAAGAAGTACTTTTATGAACTTATATGGTTCAAAAGCAAAAAATGGATTAGCACTGCTCTGTTTTTTAATAAATAAAAATGAACTTTAAATCAAGTAATAAACCCCATAATATGAAAAGAATAAATTTATTAATTATTGTTGTAGTATTAAGCTTGCCAAATCTATTACTGGCCTATCCAGGCGAAATAATAAAATCCTATGCCACACCAGGAACGGTTCCAACAGGTATTACCTTCGATGGAAAAAACCTCTGGATAGCAGACCGTAAAGCAAAAATGATCTACTGTGTGAATCCTAAGAATGGTGAGGTGATACGATCTATCCCTTCACCGGGATACTGGCCAATGGGACTCACCTGGGATGGAGAAGCATTGTGGAATGCCGATATAAAAGGCGGGATACCTCTGTCAGAAAATTATGATGGAAAAATTTACAGGATAGATCCTAAGGATGGAACTATACTTAAAACGATCCCCGCACCTTCAAGCACTCCCCGTGGCCTAGCCTGGGATGGAAAGTATCTCTGGTGTGTTGATAATGATGGTGACGAGATCATACAATTCAGTCCGGATGATGGAACAACGATACGATCATTCAGGGCTCCTGCAAGTGAATGCAGAGGACTTACTTTTGATGGGAAATACTTATGGGTATCAGACCGCAGGCAGGACGAAATTTATATGGTCGACCCGAAAACATCAAATGTTATAATTACATTAGATGCTCCCGGGCCTTTTACTCGTGGGATTTGTTATGATGGAGAATTCCTGTGGGCTATCGAATATGATCATAATAAGATATATAAATTGACTGTACAGGATGATGATAAATTCCTGAGATCAAAAGAGCATAAGTCGATTGTTACATTTAATCATCAAACTCTAAATTATGGTCCAGGAAAAGTTAATACTCTTGATGTTCACCTCGCGATCCCGGTAAACAGAGATAACCAGGAAATTAGTGGTGAAATTAACTATGCTCCTGATTATTCAAATATCATAACTGATAAATGGGGATTGCAAACAGCCCATTATTCTTTTAAGGACCTCACTCAGGGCGAAAGCCGGAATATTGAGATGACAACCGAAGTAACAACATATAATGTCAGGTATTTTATTTTTCCTGATAAAGTTGGGACAATTGATGAGATCCCTGCAGATATTCATGATCTGTATCTCAGGGATAATGAGAAGTATCAGATAAACCACCCTTTGATCCGGGGTACTGTTCAGGAAGTATTAGGTGATGAAAAAAATGCTTATCAGATAGCAAGGAAATTATTTAATTATCTTATTGATAACATGTATTATGAGATGGTAGGTGGCTGGAATACTGCACCGGCAGTTTTGGAAAGAGGAAATGGCTCATGCTCAGAATATACTTTTGTTTATATCTCGATGTGTAGGGCAGCAGGCTTGCCGGCCCGATATGTTGGTTCGGTGGTTATTCGTGGCGACTATACCTGTATGGATGATGTTTTCCATCGCTGGGTAGAAGTTTACCTTCCGGGCTATGGGTGGATACCTGTTGATCCGAGCGGAGGTGATCAGGACTGGCCACATCGTCAGGCTGATTATTTTGGATATGTTGCTAACCGTTTTCTAATAACTACTCAGAGTGGTGGCGCCTCGGAAACCATGGAATGGACTTACAATTCTAATCAGTTCTGGACAAGCGAACCAAAGGCAAATGTCGTTTTTGATCACTTTGCAGAATGGAGGCCGGTGGAGGAATAAAGCCTGAAGACGGAAGCCAGAAATCGAAAAATCTAAAACCCATTAATTATGAAATATATTATTTTATTCTCTTTCCCCTTGATGCTCTTATTTTCAAACTGCATTAATGCACAGGATGAAAAAACAAAATTTCAGCAAGAGACATACATGCATCACAAAATTCTTAATGTTATCCTTCTCCCACAACCCGATTTTGAAGGAGAATTGTCTGTCGAGTCTGCATTACACAGCAGGAGATCTGTCAGGGAATATCGTGCCTCACCTCTCACCTTGGAAGAGATTTCACAAATTCTATGGGCTGCATATGGAATAACAAAACCTGATAATGTACGGGAGTTTTTACGCGGTGGAATGAAAACTGCACCTTCAGCTGGTGCACGTTATCCCCTGGAAATTTATCTTGTTGCAATAAATGTTACAGGCCTTACACCTGGTATTTATCTATACCGCCCTCAGGGTCATCAACTACTGAAGCTTTTCGAAGGCGATGTAAGAGATGAATTAGCAAATGCAACATACTCAGCAGATGTGGTAAAAAGAGCGCCTGCATGCCTGGTATACTCTGCTGTTTATAAGAGAACAACTGAAAAATATGGCGACAGAGGAAGAGAAAGATATGTTTGTATGGATGTCGGATTTTCAGCTGAAAACGTATACTTGCAAGCCAGATCATTAAATATAGGGACTGTCATGGTCGGTTCTGTTATTGATGATAAAGTTAGAAAAGTTATTAAAATGTCAGAAGAAGAAACCCCAATGTGTTTTATGCCTCTTGGAAAAATGAAATAATGCTTGAGATTTATGCGATAAAGCTGCTAAGCGAGAAGAAATTCGAGTTTAGGGAGAGGATACTATCCTTGCTTGATGAGAACAGGAGAAAGAGGATATTAAAATTTGTATTTCCAAATGACGCGCAAAGATCATTGCTTGGAGATCTTATGGTGAGAGCTTTCATCTCTAAAGAACTTAATCTAAAAAACAGTCGGATAACTTTTAATTTGTCCGATAAGGGAAAACCTTATTTAACAGGTTATCCCAATCTGTTCTTTAATGTTTCCCATGCCGGGGAATGGGTTGTTGTAGCTTTTTCTGAGAATAATATTGGAATAGATGTGGAGAGGATAAAAAAGATCAATTACAATGTTGCCGAACTTTTCTTCTCCAAAGAAGAGAATCTAAACCTTAATAATTTGTCGGGAAAAGAAAAACTGGAGTATTTCTTTGATTTATGGACAATGAAAGAAAGCTATTTGAAATATACTGGCAAAGGATTATCGGAGCCACTCAATTCTTTTACTGTTGAAAAGACAGGAAGCAAATTACATTTATCACATCCTTCCTCAAAAGAAAAAGTTTTCTTAAAACAATATGAGCTTGACAAAGGGTACAAGCTGTCTGTTTGCTCATCTGTTAATGACTTTCCTGAATCTATCAGGCATCTTAAAATTGATGAGTGTT
>JAIOTT010000303.1 GCA_021106655.1 Bacteroidales bacterium | reverse complement strand
TTACTTCACAGGACAGCATAAAAAAAGCACTGGTAAACATTCAGGATGATATGTTCAAACAAGCGCTCTATTTTAAAGAAAATGCTAAACATCTGGAAGCAAAGCGGCTCGAAGACAGGGTTACCTACGATATTGAGATGATGAGGGAATTAGGGTATTGTTCAGGTATTGAAAATTATTCACGCTATTTTGATGGCAGATCACCCGGATCAAGACCATTCTGTTTGCTGGATTATTTCCCTGATGATTATCTCACAGTAATTGATGAAAGTCATGTAAGCGTTTCCCAGGTGCGGGCAATGTATGGTGGCGACAGGTCAAGAAAGCAAAACCTGGTTGAATATGGATTTCGATTACCTTCAGCATTGGATAACCGGCCATTAAAGTTTGATGAGTTTGAGGCAATCATGAATCAAGTAATTTTTGTTAGCGCTACACCTGCCGATTATGAATTACAACTCTGTGAAGGTATAGTCGTGGAGCAACTTATCAGGCCAACAGGTTTGCTCGATCCGGTTATAGAAGTTAAGCCAAGCCTCAACCAGATTGACGACCTCCTGGAAGAAATTCATCAGCGTAGTGAAGCGAAAGAAAGAACACTCGTTACAACACTGACAAAAAGAATGGCTGAAGAATTAGTTAAATACATGTTAAAAGTTGGTATTAGATGCAAGTATATCCACTCGGAAGTTGTTACACTTGAAAGAGTTGAAATTTTAAGAGAGCTAAGACTTGGAGTTTTTGATGTGTTGGTAGGAGTAAATTTATTGCGGGAAGGGCTTGATTTGCCAGAAGTTTCGCTCGTTGCTATTCTTGATGCAGATAAAGAAGGTTTTTTAAGATCAGAAAGATCCCTAACTCAAACGGCAGGTCGTGCAGCACGTAACATTAATTCAAAAGTTATTATGTACGCAGACACAATGACAAAATCTATGCAGAAAACCATAGATGAAACTAACAGAAGAAGAGAAAAACAATTGGCATATAACGCAGAACATAATATTACACCAACACCGATAATAAAAAGTAGAGAGTCGATATTAGGACAAACTGCTGTTGCAGATACAAGGAATAAAGCAGCTCATGCATATATAGAAAAGGAGAACGTAGATGTTGCTGCTGATCCGGTATATAAATATATGACTACTGATCAACTCAAAAAAACTATTGTCAATACAAAAAGATCAATGGATGCTGCTGTTAAAGTGCTTGATTTTATAGAGGCAGCAAGATTAAGGGATGAGTTGTTTGCACTGGAGGAAATGATGGAGGAAAGTGACTAGAATTTCGAGTGACTAAAATGACTAGAATTATGAATTATAATGATTTATTAGTAACTGCTATCAAGGCTTCTGTGGAGGCTGGTGATGTTATTTCAGAAGTGTACAGAAGTGCATTTACTGTTGAGCATAAGGAAGACAAAAGTCCACTTACACTTGCAGATACACTGGCAAATGAAGTTATTTCAAAGGTTCTAAAGGAAACAAAACTTCCAATATTGAGTGAAGAAGGCAAGAGCATTAATTATGAAGAACGTAAGGAATGGAAAAGTTTCTGGATGGTTGATCCTCTTGATGGGACTAAAGAATTTATTAAAAGAAATGGGGAATTTACGGTTAATATTGCTTTAATTGAAAACAATACTCCTGTTATGGGGGTGATATTTGTTCCTGAAAAGAAAATACTTTATTTTGCTTCTCACAAAGATGGATCATATAGGTTAGATAATGTGAATCCCGGTATCATCAATAATATATCTTATTCATGGTTAATTTCAGAATCAAAAAAATTACCCTTCAAAAAGGACGAAGATACATATAAAGTTGTCGGAAGTCGTTCGCATATGTCTGAAGAAACCGTGGAATTTATCAATACACTTAAAAAGGAACACAGGAACATAGAGATCGTATCTATTGGTAGTTCCCTAAAATTATGTCTTGTTGCTGAAGGAAGTGCCAATATTTATCCGCGTTTCGGACCAACTTATGAATGGGATACCGGTGCAGGGCATGCAATTGCAAAAGGCGCCGGAAAGAAGGTGGTTCATACTGATATGATTACTCCACTAAGGTACAATAAAAACAACCTGTTGAATCCATATTTTATAGTGTTATAATATGCTAATGAGATAATTTGCTAATATGCTAATTAATAGTTTTCATTAGCATATTAACCTTTTAGCACATTTTCTTCCAACTCAGAATAAATAACCAATAATTCCGCCAAAGCATATATTTTATTTCTATATTTGTATTGTAAAGATTAATAAACATATGCTTTTGCATCTGTTATTATAGATATATTTACCTTTTTACACAGATTAATTTAAAAATTCTAAAAGAAAGGAAACAACAATGAAATCATTTTATAGAAATGGATTTATTATCTTCTTAGTTCTTATTGTTGGGTGCCAGCAGCCACAACAAAACTCAACAGACATGGAAAAAGATGTGATTGAAAAAGAAGTTAAAGGTCAGTTCGATCAACTAATCTCTGCACTAAACAATTCGAATTCTCTTGCATGGTCTGAGTTTTATAGCAAAGATGAGTTTTTATCAACATTTGTTAGTACAGATTTTTATACTACTCGAAGTGCATTCATAGATTCAATAAAATATTATTTATCAATAAGAGAATATCAGCATCTTGAACCACTCGAAGTAAATGTTACTGCACTAACTTCAGAATTAGCTCTCATGACGAGTCAAGAAAATACGGAGATGCGGTTGATAAGTGGGAAAAACATCAAATCCAAACATGTCTTCACGATGATATGGAGAAAGGAGCAAGACGAATGGAAGATTATTCATTCTCATGAATCATGGGTTGACGAATAGGTCAATCTCCTCCTTATTGATTGTTCTTCATGTCATTTTACAATTACTTTTCTAACAACTTGTTCATTTCCAGATCTAATTAGCACAAAATAGAATCCTGACTGAAGATCATACCCTGAAAGCATAATGATCACTGGAGTTGAATCAATATTTTGGAATTCCTCAACTGCTCTATGTTTGCCATCTATTGCATATAGTGAAACCTCTATTTTACCCTAGTTTTGATCCAACCTATGAATGGGATACCGGTGCAGGGCATGCAATTGCAAAAGGCGCCGGAAAGAAGGTGGTTCAGACTGATATGACGACGACTCTTGAATATAATAAGGAAAATTTATTGAATCCGTTTTTTATTGTTTCGGAATAAAGAGAGTCTAAAAGGTCTAAAGGTCGAAAGGTCAAAAGGTTGAAAAGGTCAAAAGGAAAATAGTTACGGGTTCAAAGAATAATGTGCTAATATAATAATATGCTAATGTGTTAATTATAAGTATTCATTAGCATATCAGCATATTAGCAAATTAATAATTATTTCACTTCCACAAGCTCCACCTCAAACACCAAAGGTGTAACGGGTGGGATTGCTCCTCCTCCCCTTTCGCCATAAGCAATTTCTGAAGGAATAATAAATTTCGCCTTTTCTCCTACTTTCATCAAAGCTATACCTTCATCCCAACCTTTGATAACGCGGCCCTGTCCAAGAACAAATTCAATAGGCTCTCCACGGTCGAGAGATGAATCGAATTTATCTCCATTCAGGAATGTTCCGGTATAATGAACCTTAACTGTATTTCCTGCAATGGCTTGTGGCCCTATGCCTTCTTTAATCAGGATATAGTATAAACCACTTTCACGAGCTTTGGTTTTAATGCCCTTTTCTTCTAAGTAATTCTGTATTTTTTGAGATTCCTCTTGTTTCAAAACTGCAATTTTTTCTTTTTCAGCTATTTT
>JAIOTT010000022.1 GCA_021106655.1 Bacteroidales bacterium | reverse complement strand
GCTCCCAGCCCGCTTCCTCCTATGTATTTTCTTAGAGTCTCCTCGCTAAAAGTTTGAATATAGTTTTTTCCTTGCGTTAAATTTACTCTTAGGACTTTACCAATATAACCGCCTATCATAATTCAACTCCTTTCTTTAGTTTGGGTGAATTAACATCAGTAACCCTTAAATCCTTAGAGCCATAATATACTAGATCCAACATTTCTCATCCTTCATCATTTCTTAAGTTTCTATAATGAACAGTTTTGTTCCACTCCCTCTGCATAGGAATTATTATTCATAGATTTTGCTTAATTGTTTTTTTTATATGGCTTGTTGAAATACCAAATTTATCTTTCAAATAGTCGGCAGTCGCTGTCTCACCAAAGCAGTCTTGAAAGCCCAACCGTATTAATTTAACTGGATGTTCTTCACACAATACTTCTGCTACTGCACTGCCTAATCCACCTATGACAGAATGATTTTCTACGGTCACAATTTTATTAAGCTTTTCAGCCGTTTTAACAATTTCTTTTCTATCTATAGGCTTAATAGTTGGCATATGTACATGCCTTACACTTATACCTTCAGATTTTAATTCCTCGCATGCTTTTATTGCATCTAAAGTAGTAATTCCTGTTGTTATTAGACCTATATCATTCCCGTCATCAAGTAATACACTTTTACCTAACTTAAATTCATAAGTTTCCTTAAAAAAGGTCGGGAAATTACCTTTATTATGTCTTATATATACAGGGCCGTCATATGTTGATGCAAACTCCAGAACTTTAGTAAATTCTATAGCATCACCGGGATCTATTACAACAATATTTGGCATACTTCTAAAGATAGCCAAATCTTCCACTGAAATATGTGTGCCCCCATTTTTTTCATTTAACAATCCAGCATATGTTCCTACCATTTTTACATTTGCTATGTTGAACGCAACAGAGTTAACTGCCTGGTCGCACGCTCTTTGTGATAAAAAACTGGAAAAAGTCGCTGCAAAAGGAACCTTTCCCATCAATGATAACCCTGTAGCAAAACCGATCAGATTTTGCTCTGCGACACCAACATTATAAAACCTTTCAGGATACGTATCCCTGAAGTCCCAAGTCCCGGATGCTGCAGCTAAATCTGCTTCTACCACAACTATATTCGGATTTTTTTCAGTTAATTTCATTAAGGTTCCACAATATGTTTTTTTAGTATCTCTTGGCTCACCTAATTCGATCATTTTTCCACCTTCCTTCTAACTCATTCAATCCAATTAAATATTGTTCATCGGTAATCTTTGTATGATGAAATGTGTATACGTTCTCCATGAACGATACGCCTTTTCCTTTAACGGTATTTGCGATTATTACACTCGGTTTCTCTTTTATTTTTTTTGCCTGCTCAAATGCAATTAATAGCTCATCTGTAGCATGTCCATCAATTTCCTGTGCATGCCATCCAAATGCTTCCCACTTAGCAGCAAACGGATCTAAACACATAACCTCGTCTGAGCAACCATCTACTTGTCCAGTATTTCTATCCACAATCGCTATCAAGTTATCCAGCTTATATTTTGAAGCATTCATAGCAGTTTCCCATACTTGTCCTTCATTACATTCTCCATCCCCTAATACAACATATACATAGACATTGAGGTTATCGGCTTTTGCACCAGCTGCCATACCAGCAGCTACAGAAAATCCTTGGCCTAAAGGACCAGTTGAAACTTCAATCCCCGGTACTTTCAACCTATCAACATGTTTAGGTAATCTTCCTCCATTCTGATCAAGTTCAACCAACATTTCTTTCGGGAAAAATCCTTTTTCTGCGAGTATAATATATAGAGGAGGACCCGCATGTCCTTTAGATAGAACTAGCCTGTCTCTTGTAGTAAATTTTGGATTTTCGGGATTATATCTCATTACTTCGTAATACAAGGTTGTCAATATTTCTATTGCTGATAATGAGCCACCAAAATGCCCCCCGCCCGCATTGTGAATTGCTTTAAATGTTTTTATTCTGATTTCCTGTGCGATTTTCTGTATATCGCTTGACATGATTGCACCTCCAAAATTGTTACTTTATATATCGCCGGCTGAATTCATCTGTAGCTAAAATCGCATCATAAACATTTTTAGTTGTTACTTTGAATGGTTCTGATTCGATACAAGAATCAAATGTAGCTTCTGCTACAGTCATTATGTCTTGCTCTTTAATTTCTTTAATTCCCATATCTACTAATGTTGTGGGAAGCCCAACAGAATTACAGAACGCAATGACCTCTTCAATTTCTGCAAGAGACCTTTGCTCTAATACTAATTGACATATTGTACCAAACGCTACTTTTTCTCCATGATATAAATGATGTGTGTCTTGTAACTTTGTAAATCCATATTCAATCGCGTGAGCAGCAGCGCAACCGTTGTTTTCAAATCCCAAACCACTTAATAAGGTGTTCGCTTCAATAATATTTTCAAGCACCTCGGTAATAAGTCCAGCCTTCGCATCTTGTTTGGCTTGTAAACCATCCTTTATCAACGTATTGTAGCAGAGCCGTGCTAAGGCCATTGCAGTTAATGTTCTTTTAAACCCCTTATC
>JAIOTT010000189.1 GCA_021106655.1 Bacteroidales bacterium | reverse complement strand
CAATAAAATATCTTAGGCTGTAATCAAGTGTAAACCGCAAATGCTTGTTTCCCCGATCATGGTTGTTCATCCATGCCTTAAATCTATTTATATTTTCGTTTGTTTCACTTAGTCCTTGTTCCATAACTTTTTGCAGGCCATCAAAATCAACATAATATAACTTTCCCCATTTGCAGAAAAAGAGTTTACTTTTCATACTCTTACTCGCAGTGCGAACAACAGGGACCCGCAATTCGATATCTGTCTTTGAATTTTTAGCCATCAACGTGGCAAGAATATTTTCCTGCTCACGAATCTGGTACTCAATTTTATCTATTTCTTTGATTAGTTCATCTTTCTCACTGCTTTTTGCAATGTTATCATAATTTCTTCTTCGGATATCTTCGGCCTGCTTTCTTAAACTTGCTACGTCCTGCAATATCTGCAGCTTTCTCTGTTTCAGTTGTTGCATTCTGCTTGCTTGTTCTTGTTCATTTTCAGCAATTGCCTGCATCCGTTCGTGTATTCTTCGTTTAAAGTCAAGTTTCTTCTCCAGCTTTTCAGCTTTTACCCTGGCCGCATCCAGTTCCTCCAGATTTACTGTTTGACGATTTTGGGTAAACTCACGGATAGTTTCACCAGCACTTAATTGAACGGCAAGAAGTATAATAACAAGCATGCCGACTACGTTGAACAGCGTATCTAACAGCGAATCAAGGCTCAGTTCAATTTGGCTTGTTCTGTGCTTACTCATGTTTGGAAACTTTCAATGACTTAAACCGCATTAAAACTATCTGTTTTCCTCGTAAGTGCTGAAATCAATTGGACCATCTCCCGGCAAGGGAAGAAAACCGATTTTATCGCAATATTTTTTAGCGATTTTACGTGCCGCGTCAAATATCTTCACCCCGTCCTCGCGGATAAGAAATACAGCAACACGTTTTTCGCCATTGATTCGTTTGAGATAGGATTTAAAATCGGAGCTATCCAGCTTATTTTTTGTGATAACCCGAGTCTTATCAGGATGCAAGATGATCTTGTTTCCGCTGCATTCAATAAACGACGCCCTGTATCCTTCGCCGGAACCGGAAGATTTGGTCAGCATCAGTGTCGAGCCAGTAAGTGCTTCACGCTGGTTCTGTGTTCTTTCTTTTAATCGCTCCAATTCTCTTTCAAGCTGATGTAATCGGTAATCGAGATCATCAACGGTTTCCAGTGTTGCAATTTTTCCATTCCCTTTTTCTTCGGCATTCTGAACAGCCTGTATGGCCATCTGTTTCTGATATTTAAGTTCTTCGAATTTTTCCTCTTCTTTTTTCAAACGCTGCTTATCTCCCGATTCAAACTCTATACCATCAATTTCTTCATCAATGTTTTTGATTTGAGGTAGGATTTTTTTAATTTTCTTGAGTAATTCCTCGTATTCTTTCACCCTCGGTGTAGTTGTAGCAGAGATAAATTGAATGAGAATGACACCTACAATAATCATCACCAGTGATCCTATTAGGCAGGTGAGTATGCTTATAAATGGAAACAGAGAAATACCTGGAACAAACACCCGCTGCTTACTGCCCATAATACGGCCTCCTATCCAATCTCCTCTACTCGGGGTAAAAGTCCCGTGGCCCAATGTTCAAGGTTTACGGCTGTTGAATTTAGCAAAAACAAGAAATGAAAAAATTTTGCCACAAAAAATAAAATTAATAAAGACCAAAACAAAAGTCAATATTAACGGTGAAGCAATGCTGGTGTTTTAAGTTTTCGTTCAAACGCTAATTAAATAATTCTTTCGGCTAAGTTATGGAACATGAGAATGTTGTAATTTGCGCAAATTTGCAATATAGTGTAATGATTCATTTGGGAAACTTTTATTTTTAAGTCAGCTAAGGGCTCACTCAAAAACAACTTCACATTTTGATGAGCCGATCCATCCCGCATGACTGCGTTGCTCGTCGGTTAAATAGCTCGCTATTCGCTCTCCTCGTGCCTTGTCACGCGGGCGCCTCGACCCATGAAAACGTAAATTTGTTTTTGAGCAAACCCTAAGCGAAACGGATTAGGAGATTAGAGTGTTAGAGGATAATGATACTAAAACGGCAGATAAAGGTAACGACGATAATAAAAACGCCAAACTCTCCAATATTATTACAGAAAAACTCCATTATGATGAAAAAATAGAATTTACAAGAAACAAAATACTCAGGCGGGTTAATAAAAAATTGATACTCACCATGTTTGTTATCCCAGTTTTGGCTTTTTCGTTAGCGATATTAACCTTCTATATAGTAGATAATGCATTCAGCAAAGGAGATTTTATTAAGAGAATGCTATTTCCTAAAGAAGGTTGGCATCAAAGTGTTCTTCCTTTTGTTATTATATTAATGTTTTTTTGGTCTTTGATTGACATTTTAATAAAAGGAATATTGATAATTCACAAACATAAAGACCTGAAAAACGAAACAATATTAAATTCTCATAATATAATGGCCAATAACGGCATCGAATTTACCATGGACCAGCTTTGGAATTTGAATGAGAAAATAAAAAACAGATTTGTTTTCAAAAGAGTTTTTTCCATGATTAACCATTTAAATTCAGATGAAAACCCGGTCAGGTGCCATGAATACATACGGCATCAATTAGAAATAGATTTTGATACTGCAGCATCAGGATATACAACAGCCCGCATATTCATTTGGGCAATGCCAATTCTCGGTTTTATAGGAACAGTGATGGGTATTGGACTTGCAGTAGGGGGTTTTTCAAATTTTTTGAGTGGAGACGTTGCAAGCATCCATCTTGTACAAGAACAATTGGGCAGTGTTGCAGGCGGTCTTTCTTTTGCCTTTGACACAACACTTTTAGGACTTGCAACAAGCCTTATTGCGATGTTTTATGCAACATTTATTCAGAATCAGGACCAAAAACTTATTACAAATCTTGATGAATTATGCCTCAAAATTATAGCTGCATTTAAACCCAAATCAACCTCGTCATCAGGCATTCAGTCTTCAGACAACTTTGCAGCAAATGAATCTATTGAATCTTTAAAAGATGTATTAGAGCTTTCAATTACCAACCTGAATGAATTCAACCAAAAATTCAGCGATATCCTTAAAATCAATAATGATAAGTGGGGAAATCTTTTGAATACCTTTGCATCTAATATGGAACCTTTTCAGGCAGCTTTAAAAAATAATACCCGTACACTTGAAACATTGAATTCGTTAAACAATGTCTTAGGTAATGTTCAGAAGACACTGGAAAGGCTAAACACGCCAGTTGAATCTGAGGACATACGCTCACAGAATCACGGGCAAGAAAAAGTGTAATTTGTTTTGATAATAGTAAACAGATAAACAAAAGATATGGGGGGTATCAAAATGGATAAACTAAAAAAATGTAGCATGCCATCCGGCCTGGTTGCTGTTTTTTTCCTTTTTTGTGTTGTAGCCTTTTCAGGTCTGCAAGTTTCCCTGGTAAATGCTGAATCTGTTCAGGTAATCGACAAGACCGTTGAAGCTGCCTTACTTGCTGAGGACTGGGAAAGGGTGGCGAAACTGCTTGATTCAGTTAGTCCTGAAACGCCATCTTCTGTACTTCGCATGATCAAAGGGCATACTGATCTGGCTTTGAACCGGAATAATGGCTCCGTGACGCTCTTTTATTCAATGACCGTAGAGGATATGAAAAAATATGCACAATGGGGTGAAGCATTTGCTTCAGAAAATAGTGATAAGAGTATGGCCCATTATTTTCAGGGAGATGTTTATTCCAGAATTGGTGATTTACCTCAGGCGCACAAACATTTCACCAAATCAATCGAGACAAATACAAGTAATTATTTAGCTTGGAATGCCCGGGGGGTTATTTCAACATTGCGTAAAGAATATGATAATTCAATGAAGGATTTTAATAAGGCCTTAAGTTTGAAACCTGATTTTATAGATGTGAATAATAATATTGCCATGATGCGGATTAATCAGGGACAGGGCCGTAAGGGAGCAATAAAAAGATTTCAGTCTGTGATTAAATCAGACTCAAAATTTGCATTAGCTTATCATGGTTTGGGTTGTTTGGAACTCCTTAAGGCTCAGAGACTAGCACCGGAGGAAAACCAAAACATTCAAAAGGCGCTTGAACTCTTACCCTCCGTTCAGGATTTATTAATTGAAAATGAAACAAGTTTTGCAGATGCTTATTTGGATAAACAGGCTGAATTACTTTACGCGGATGCAGGAAAAGAAGGAACTACCATTGGTGTGAATTATTCATCTCGAAAAACTAAGCTCTTGGAAGCGACGAAACAAGCGACAGCTGCACAAGAAAAATACATCAATAGTAATTTCTTTACTAAGGGCATAAATGAAAAGAGGTTACGTCGTAGTCAGGGTCGAGTCGCTCAACTTGCACAAAAAAATATGCCTAGTGATTGGAAAAAATATAGTTCAAGTGAAAAAACTATGGTTACAAACCATATAGATGATTTTAAGAGTTACGCTGGCAGGCTTGAATCGTCAGCTAACAGGGGGAAGAGCTTTCAACAACACCAAAGTCGAGCTCTTGAGGTGGTTGATACGGCTGCTAACGTAACGGCAATAGCGGCCCCAGACCCAGGATCAAAAACTTTAGCATCCGTAGGTGCCCTGGTAGCTGATAAATGGCAAAAGAATTCAAACTTTAACGCACGTGGATATGAGAATTCTGCAAATTCAGCTAGAGATCTTAAAAATCGTCTTCATGATTTGAGTAATACCATAAAAACAAGTAATAGCATATCAAGATCAATGACTGATACTTCACCAGTTCCAAGGAACTGTAAACCATCTGCATTACCTGAACAAATATCTATCAGCAAATATAGTGGCGCTACTACTAACAAGGCACATGTAACATGGGATGATAATGAATGGCCTTTTATGCCGATCTTTGGATTGCTTTATCCTGTTCCTGAAACGATTTCAGAAATGAATGGAGATTAATATGCGACGATTTGCATATATCATTGCCATATTGGTAAATATACCACTTTTTGCATCTGTATCATTTGCGGATTCCTACACTGCATTTTCATTCAAAATTGCACGTGAACAGTTCAATAAATATTACAACAACCCCAAAGCTCTGAACTGTGCTGGAATAACTCGTCCTGTTGCACTATTGTATGATACTGATAATGAGGACATTATTTTAGTTGGCAAGAAAGAGGCGGGTCAGAAACCGATTCATTACGATGACTGGGTGGTTGCAACAAGGGCAATTCTCAAAAATCGTCAGGATCCCGGTGTCAGTATTGATCGCACTAAAGACACTGATGTAACTAAAATGCAAAAAGTTCGATTCGAAGGTGGGCTTGAGGATACTCAATTCGGACAGGATCTGCTTGATGCGGATATTATTCTGAAAAGGCTTGGTCTGGGGACGCAATCAGCAGAGATTTTCGGATTGCGATCATACATGGACCTTTCTGCGGATGATTATAAAATTACGGGCAAACAAAACAAGGTTCTGAGCAGATTCTGGTTTCATCCGGAGAAATCTTCTTCCTATGTTACAGCGAGAGATGGTGTTGTAGTTGTGGAAGAATATCGCATAGGGGTAAAAAATGAAGTGACCGGTTCTGACGACAATTGCATGCAAGATCATATAGCAGAGAAGTTTGCCTATGATCTGCATCAAAATTTTTCGGATATTAAGTTGTATTTCCCGGAACTGGCACGGCTGGAACAGCTCTATTACCTTGCTGCTCTTGCTCAAGGTTTGGATGCAAGCGGGATCTCAAAGTCATCTTTAATTCCCTATTGGCTTAATGATTACAGGATAAATAACATAACTACTCCCAGGGATTACCCTTTAGAGAAAAATTCTATAGATATAAAAGATGCTACCATAAGTTTGAGCGGAGGCGTCAGCCTGGATGCATTGGTTATTGATCTTCAGGATGGTGTTGCCGATTCCATTAAAAAATATGTATTAAGTTCACGTCCCGACCATCAGGCATTGTCATGGGACGTTAATCTGGTGAGTCTTGCCTGGGATGAAATTTATGATCCTGTTAAGATTGATGAACTGAAAAAAGCTGAAAAAAAACGGCTAAGCCTTGGTACAAGTATCTTAAGAGAGATCAAGCCCATTAATACATCTTCTTATCAAAGCCCAGGCAGCAACAGTTTTCAGCATGGAGGCATGAAACATTTTGAAAGGCAAATTCAACAAAGACCGCTTTCAAATGGATTATCATCAAATTCTTTTAACTTCAAACAATATAGACCCCTAATGCGTTCCCCCTCCCATAACATTGGCGGTGTAATGTTGTCTGGAGTAGCAAGCCTCGCAGGCAGTGGACCAGCCAAAGTCGACCTGTCCGGCGGTAACTTTTCATTTATCGTGGATGGCAAGAATGCAAGGCTTGCCCCTGAAGCATTCAGGAAATTCATCACCGCCCTGTGGACAGTTTACTACAGCAATCAGGACCCGGGCATCTCCATTGACCCGATAGCGCCGGGCGTGGACAAACATCTTGTCCGCTATATCGGCAAGGTCGTAAATACCGACCTTGGACGGGTCATGCGTGATGCTGATTATTTGATGAAGAAATGGTCTGTTGGTACGGAACGGCCTGATATCCGTGGTTTTAAGAACCCTGATGAATACGCCGCCCGCGCACGCAAATTGTATCTCGCGGCAAGCAGGTTCTGGTTTGTTCCCGAGAATATGAGGTTCAAAAGAAGCGATGATATGCTGCTTTTTGACGACGGACGGATGACCATCCAGACAGAGTATCTCACAGACAGTGCGCAAAAGAGCGCTGACCCTGCAAATGAAAAGTTCGCCAACTTTTTTACTGAATATTACACAGATATCTCTGAAAAGTATCCTGTTTATAAAGAACTTTTTGACTATGCCAAGATGGTAAGTCTTGCAAAATATCTCAAGGAACAGGGGATCCCTCTTTTCTGGTTTTTAATGGCCAATAAAGACCTGGTCATTACTGAAGATTCGCCAGGTACGGTAGATGAGCTTGTAAAGGGTTCGGACTATTTCAGGGATATAACGATCTCGGGCGGTGTTAACCTTGATTTCGACGTAGAAGATCAGGAACATTATGTCTATGACCAGACAGCCGTTAAAGCGATAAACGAAGCCAGGTCCAAATTATCTTCGAGTACACAATCGACTACCTCCATGTCATATGACAGAAAGACCACAAAAATGGGCCCGGACCCATTTTCCTTTGACCTTGGAAAAGAAAGCTACACAGTCGTGCCCCAGCATTCACTTACATCCGGCAAGGACAGAAGAGGGATCAGATATCAGACAGATATGGCTTTACAGGGGAGAGGGTTGCAGTTGACCCAGCAGTCACTGGATATTTTAAAGGCCGACCTTGTTTACAGGGAGACCATGGAAGAAATGGAACCTGTCCTGAAGACCATGAAGAAGCACAATCTGGATCAGGAGGAAATATATGCCCTGTATCAGGTAAAAAAGAAAAGGGCGGAGAAGAGTGTTGAGGGGATATTAGGAGGACTGGACAAGATAAAGAACAAGAAATATTCGGACAAGAATGAATTTATAACTGCCCTGGAACTATCTATAGGCGCTGAGCAAACAGAAAGATTAAAATACCAGATCTCTAAAGTATCCTATTATAGTACGAATCTTGAACTTGTGCGTTACTTTAATCCCAAAAAGCGTAGCAGCGGAGAATTCGGCAATGGCTGGAGGCTTCTGGTGCCTTACAGCATTAAGTCGTATGGTAAGACTAAAACGGAATTCAGCAATCTCATAATTCCGGAAAAGATGGCTTTAGTAAATTTGCTTACCGGTGAAGAAGAGATACTTACTTTCAGCACGGAACGTTACTCGAACGCCGGCTATGTCCCTGAAAAGCTTGAAAACAGCCAGGTGGTGGGGCTGTTTATGATGACGGATGCTTCGTATCGCCTTGCAGATAAACTTGGCAATGAGTTCTGGTTTAATCCAAGAGGGTGTCTTACAGACATGGTTTTCTCCAAAGACCATCATATCCAATATGAATATCTTGACGGTTTTACCGATTCGTTTGAGAAGCCCCCCTATAGTATTGAACCACCAGATAAGGAAAGAGTAGCTTTCTTGAACGTTACGATACCAAAGAGAATGAAACTGAAAGATCATGTTCATGGAGTCAGCGAGATCCTGACATTCAGCGACAAAGGAAAAAGGGCAGGATATGTACCTGAAAACGTTGGAAAAAGTCGCTTTAAAATAATGGTGCTGATGTCAGATGCATCCTTTCGCCTGATTGACCGGAACGGGAATGAAACTGCCTTAACTTCTTCAGGTAGATTTGAGAAGATGGCTGTTTCGGATGAACGCCCAATGGTCAGCGCTGTTTCTCAGGGAAACCATAGAATTGCATTTAAATACACGATTGATAACTCGGGTGATGTAATTATTGCCAGCGCCAGCCTTTCAGAAGGCGAAAAACATGAAAGTCCGATCTTTATGGTCAAATATGAATATGATAGCGAAGGGAGGTTAGCTGACATTAAAAAAATAAATGTCAAAATGGCAGGGAACCAAAATACTCAAAACATAACAGCGTTCGCCAGTAATTGGTGATTCAAAAAATGAAAAGGCAAACAGAATGATCGGCAGAGGACTATTGCTATCCATAGCCTTTGTGATTGGTATGTTATTTTGGGGATGCGAAAAACAAATTGTAAAGCTCAATCAGAAAGATACTGATCCACTCAGCAATCAAGAGAAGGCTCGTGCTGAAAAAGAGGATCAAAAAAAATCCTACATGGATGATTACGACGTTGTTGATCTAAATCCGGATAACGCAGAGAGTTACTTTAAGAGGGGTAATGCGTATGCTGATAAGGGCCGCTATGGCAAGGCCATCTATGATTTTACTAAATCTATTGGTCTAAACTCGAATATTGCCGAGACTTACAATAGCAGAGGGAATGCTTTTGCCCAAAACGGCTTGCATGACAAGGCTATCTCAGACTTTACTAAAGCTATTGATCTAAATCCGAATAATGCTGAAACGTACTTTAGTCGTGGAAACATTTATGCTTATAAGGGCCGGCATGACAAAGCAATCTCAGATTACACCAGAGCTATTGAGATAAACCCTGAGAATGCCGATGCTTTTGCAAAGCGGGGAAAAGCGCATGCTGACATAGGGGAACATGATAAGGCCATCTCAGACTATACCAGGGCCATCGAGATAACCCCTGATAATGCTGATGCTTTCGCAAAGCGAGGAGAAGCGCATGCTGAAAAGGGGGAACATGGCAAAGCCATCTCGGATTTTACAAGGGCTATTGAGATAAACACTGATTTAGCCAATTTAGAGTATGATAAATCCCGCAGGATAAATTCGAGAGCTGCGGTGGCCTATTATAATCGTGGAAATGATCTTGCTGAAAAAAATCAATATGACAAAGCAATTTTAGCTTACGATAATGCCCTTGAGCTGGATTCAAGGTTTGCAGAGGCTTACAACAATCGAGGAACAGCATATTATAACAGGAGCATGTCTGGAAAGGATATCTCAGTCGATACAAAAGCAATTGATCTCAATTTCATGGTTAACTTGCCCCATCTCTTCAAAGAACATGTGCATCATGAAAAAGACTGGTCCGAACAGGCTATCTCGGACTTCACTAAAGCCATTGATCTGAACCCGAAGTATGCTGAGGCCTACTACAATCGAGGGACTGCATATAGTGATCAAGGCCGGTATGAAAGGGCTATTTCAGACTTCACCGAAGCTATTGGCTTAAACCCGAAGTATGCTGAAGCCTACTACAATCGGGGAAATGCATATGCTGAAAAAGGCCAATACGAACAGGCCATCACTGACTACACCGGAACTATTGAGATAACCCCGGGGTTTGCTGAGGCCTACTACAATCGAGGCAATGCCTTTATGTTGAAATCAGGTGATAAGGTAAATGCTTGCTCTGACTGGAAACAGGCATGCGAATTAGGAGAGTGCGAAGCATTCAGGCTTGGAAAAGATGAGGGTTATTGCGAGTAAAGGAATAGAGAAATTAGGGGAAGAAATGAGAACAGGTAACCCATCTACTCTCCTGGGATAAATGGTATGATCTAACGGCAGTGGAGGCGGATGATTACAGCAATACCTTGGAAAGGTAAAAAATATACGCTTATATCCCTGAATCAATACAAACAAAGCGGTTGCCAAACCCGCCTACTTTTCTGGAATGTCTCTGGTTTAAAGAATTTACTACTGTCCAGTTGCTGATGATTTTTACAGAAAAAGTGATCATCATTTTTTCGTAAATTATAAATTATTTAACTTAACGAATCAAATTTAAGGAGGATTAAATGAAAAAAATTGTATTTTTTGTATCGGCGTTTATCATAATATTAGCAAACCCCACATCATCAAATGCATCTGATTTTATTTTTATGCCTCGAGTTATGGGGGGGGTCGAAACTTATAATTACGAACAAGAAGCTCCAGGAGGAAATACTCTTGAATTCAGTGATACTATGCCATTTATCGGATGTGGTGTAACAGTAGCTAAGGACAGTTTTTATATTGACGGTTACTTCATGGAGACAGAAACAGGTAGTGATTCTCCCTATAACTGGGATGTAAACTTTTCCCGTCAAAATTATTCTTTTTCTGTTGGCTATCATAAGGAGGGTTCTTTAGGTACATATTTTGTTGGATATAGAAGTGGTAAAACTGAATTTGAAACCGCCACCGAATTTGACCTTACAACAAGTGGTTGGTTTGTTGGTGGTGCAATAGGAAATCCGTATTTTTCGTTTAATTGTGCAATTGCATTCTTAGAAGGAGATGCGACAGATGAACAAGATAATGTTGTAGGGTTCACAGCAGGTGTGAAATGGAAAACTCCAGTCAAACCTATCACAGAAAGATTATATTTTGGTTTATCAATCGACTATTCTTTGTTTTCTTTTGAAAATTTTACAGAAAGTACTATTAATTATGGCGCAAGTTTATCATATGTGTTTTAGGGGTGACTTACGATAATATTTCCTTTCGTAACCACGTATGTATCAAATAATCAGCCGTAGCTTGATTGTCGAAAAGTCGGTAGGTTTACCCTAACGTTGCAAAAGTCGAGGATATCTCAGATCTAAGCTGGAAAGCTGGAAAGGGTGAAGTCCCGCCCATGTCTGGATTGGCGGGACTTTCCCATCAAGTAAATAAAATGGCTGCTTTTGACTGCTTTCAGGATGCCACTTGAAGTGAATTCCAGTAGCGCATGTAAAAAGTTGAATGAGCCTATTATTATCGCTTTTAAAACCACTTATAGTTCCGGTCAAATGACTTGATACAGAGAAAGATATCTCGACTCATTATAAACTCAAGAGCGATATACTGAGAATAGTATCAACTCATATGACTGGCACTATAATAATGTTATTATTTATCTTTTGAAGCTAATTTTTAACTTTCCAAATTATCCCCTACTAAAAGCCTCCAATTACAGGTATCTTTTTCATGCGTTTTATTTTTTTGATCTTTTTAAGCCGAGCTACTACCTCGACTTTTTTATCAGGCAACACAGTGATTCTTTTTTCCCAATCAATGTAGCCTGCCTTGCTTACCGTAATCAGATATATCCCTTTTTCAATATCCTTTTTCCCCGTTGTTGTGCCCATATATTCCCCATCAATATACCAGTCTGCTTTAGTGGGCTTGCTTAACACCTCAAGTTTGGCCTTAGCTGGTTTTTTAGTACTAATTTGGTTTGTTAAGATATCTTCTTTCTCATCAAATAATTGAGTTTTTGCTCTTGGGGGTTTTGGCCTGTCCTCGGGCAGGTCATCAATATCAATATCAATATCAGTATCCTTATCGTTTTCTGGAGTAGTGGTCTGGTCTTGAGATATTGGGACCCCAGTCGACTGATAGGATTTTTTTACATTTAGCACCGGAATATCCTCTACCCCGTAAATTATAAATTCAGGTTCTTTTTCCGCAGAATGGGCCATGGCAATGAAATGTTGCTGTTCAAGAAACATAATACCCGATGCACACGGGCCAACTGTTAAAACAACAAGCAATATAAATATCATACGTCTCAATAGCTTCATTCGCTGATCACCAATCGTCAAATAATCGAGTTTTTGCCCTTTTCGGCTTTGGCCTGCCTTCGGGCATGGCTTCAAGACTTGCCGCTGCCTCAAGCTTGAAAAAAGCGGCAGCAATATTTTTGTCGTCAAGATATATGTTTACCTTCCATCTGCCCGGATAAGCAGCAGCCTTATTCCCTTTCACACCAAGGCTGTGGAATGCTGTTATTTCTTTAAAATATTTGTTGTCCGGCGCATTTATGGATTTATTCCCCGTGGAATAATAAAGGCTGTTGTCCGGAGCAATCCAGTCCCACCTAATATTGTGTTTGCCTGACAGGTTCATCAGCTTGACCGAGGCAATAATTTCTGAATTATCTGAAGAAAATGTGTCGGTTATATTTTCAGGATAACCCTTTCCTCTGATTTTCCTTATTGACCCGGAGAGCACGACTTCATACCGGAGTTTCGGCTTTGGCCTGTCCTCGGGCTGGTCATCAATTTCTTCTACTGCCTGAATATCCTTCTTTTTATAACTTTCAGATGAAGTGGGCTGGTCTTGAGATATTGTTGTTCTGGCCGGTCGTTCGTGTTTTATCTCTTTTCCCTGCCAAACAAATTTTATTAACTTTGGAGGATGTGACAACAACCCGTTTATTTTATCAATCTGAGATGAATTAGGGTTTTCCTTAACCAGCTTAAATGGCGTCCAGCCATCATTATTCTTCACATACACATCGGCGCCTGCCTGAAGGAGAAGTTTCACCATCTCTGCATCGCCGTGGCGGGCGGCAAGGAGTATTGGCCTCCAACCATAATTATTCTTCACATGCACATCAGCGCCTGCCTGAAGGAGAAGTTTCACCATCTCTGCATCGCCGTAGCGGGCGGCAAGGAGTATTGGCCTCCGACCATAATTATTCTTCACATGCACATCGGCGCCTGCCTGAAGGAGAAGTTTCACCATCTCTGCATCGCCGTAGTGGGCAGCATAGTGTATTGGCTGCGAACCACCATTAGTTTCAACATGCATATCGGCGCCTGCCTGAAGGAGAAGTTTCACCATCTCTGCATCGCCGTTGGCGGCGGCATGGTGTATAGGCCGCCAACCGGATGAATCTCCTTTATTTACATCAGCACCTTCTTGTAAAAGATTTTTTGCGCGGATTATATCATTACTTTTTGCCGCATTATGAAGCGTTGACGCACATCCTGAGGACAGAAAAACAGCAGCACTGAATATGATGACGAAAATGTTTAAAAAACCCGACTTTTTTTGCTGTCTAATTTCGATCATCTTTCTCCATTATATTTGGTACAGAATCCGCTTGAGGGATTGCTTAAAATAAATTGAGTGTAACCAAAATAGAACAAATTTATCGCTTTCCATCAATTGTTTGAATAAGCTTTAATAGGAGTAAAAGGGCATTACTTATTGTTTTTACAACAAATAATTGGTTTTTATCTATCTTTTAATCCAGAGGATTCTGGGTTCATTAAAGTGTAATTGTTCTATTTTGGTTACACTCAAATAAATTCGCATTTTTATACTTAGGTTCATATCATATTTGTCGTAACCGTTCACGGGTTTCCTGATGAAATCCGGATTCAGTGTCACCTTTCTGGAATGGTTCAAGGCTCAGGGTTATAGGCCGGCAAGTAGTCGGTGAAACCGCGAATGGCAGCAAGGGGGAGAGAGGCGGACAGCCTCTATAGTTTAGTTTTGCGCTCAAGCACACCCTTCAGATTTTTTTGTGCCTGTTCGTTTTCTGGATAAACATCAATGGCTTTTCTAAGCAGATCTTCAGACGAGTTTAAAATTTGTGAAGTTACATTTGAAGCTTTCTTTACAATATTTACAGCTCTGCTTGATAATGCCTGTGAATAAAGTTCTGCTATTGCTATATCCTTGTGTTTTTTGTCTGCATCGTATGCCTCCCTGAGTAATTCAAAAACGGCCTCATCCGAAAGATTGAATGGACCATTAAGCTTCTGCAGTGTTTTAGTAAAGTAATGTTGAGATCGCAGATATGGCAATGGCAACAGTGGATAGGGGTGTTTTGATTGCAGGTTTTCAATAAAGGATAGGGATGCTTCAAATTCCTTTTCATTGTTCAACTGCTTAAGATGATGATTTACAATTGATTTGAAATTGTATTCACATATGCTTTTTTCATCTGAGTAAAGCAATGAATTACTATAATCTTTTAAAAAACCATCTATATCACCATTAGCACATTTTTCTTCACAACGCTTTAGAAAAAGTTCTCCTAACTTATTCTGAGCATTAAGCAGTTTGTTTTTTCCCCTTGCTTCTACTTTTTCTAAAATTCCCACAACAAATTTTATGGCTTCATCTTCTTGTTTTTGATTCATGTAGCCTTGCATTTGCATCAGAACCATTTTATCCAACAGATCTTCAACCTGATTTTGAATTGATGGATTCGGAACGTCCAAGACTCTGCCGGCAATGTCATGACACTCTTTATTATAAGCTCGAACATCCTGCCCTTTTAATGCGATTTCAGCTCGTCGTTTCAGTGCCAGCCCTGTTAAATTCCCAAGGTACTCATCTTTTTTATTTTTTGTGCTTTTTAGACATAAAACATCATCTCCCTTAAGGTAATGCGCAACAGAAGCATAATATTTTTCATCCCTTATTCCATTTAAAAGCCATTCAGGAGACCCGATTTCATCGGAATTAATTTCAGTAATATTTTTTTCAAATTCCTTATGGCCATGCAAAAGAGCTTGCATCATAAACCCACCGGAAGATAATTTTAACGAACCGGATAGACTTATTTCATTCAAAAGTTTTGCCGAGTGCCGCTCCAAAGACATTTCATTTTGTTTATTTGCAAGAACCTGCAGTATGCCATTATCATTTTTTCCTTCAACCTCTGCCTGTATTCTGTTCAATAATTCTATACACCTTAAAGCACCAAGCTTGGGAGTTATTTCGGAAATAATATCATTTGTCATCTGTGTTCTTTTATCGCTAATACTGCTCCAGTAATCTTTTTCAAAGGACAATGCAGTCCAGCACATGTGGCTCTTTTCAAGAAGAATAATTTTATCAGGAATAGAAAGAGCGGGACTTTCCTCAAATAAAGTAAGGCATGCAGTTGCCAGCAAATGAACTCTTTCGGGTAAAAAGCCTTTATTTTTTAATTCGTTTTCCAAAGATTCGATTACCGTATTATAATCACCAGACTGAGAAGTGTGTGTTTTTAACTCCGCCTCCATGTTTTTTGTAATATACCGCAGGAACGGATTTTCAGCATAAATAAATTTAGCAGCAGCGAGACATGAAAAAGACTTGGCCCAGATTTCCTTTTCCGAAAAACATATAGCTACACTCAGCAAATTGTCTGAGCAACGCCTCTTTATCTCAGGTTTAAGATCCTTCTGGTCGGAGAGCTGCAGAAAGTAATCCATTGCCTGATCAAACTTTTCTGAATAGAAACAAAGCTGTCCTGATAAAAGTAAAAGTTCCGGCGAACTGTTAAAGGCAGAACTCCGATTTTCCCCGACTTTTACTTTTTCTAATACTTTCAAGCCTTGTTCGGGAGGAAGTGTCCCGAAATGTTCTACTGTCGCTTTAAAATCACGATCATCAATCCATAATTCTGCAAGTAGTATTTCCCTGTTTTCATTTTCAGGTGATTTTTTCAATAGAGAAATTTTATCTTTATATGGGAGCTTGACAATCAAGGCTCGAACCCGGCTGTATTCACCATGTTTTGCCAAAAAAGAAATAATCAGCCTATCGCGTTGAAGCTCATCAGGCAGAAGTTCACACAATTTGCTCTCTCCCTCAGAAACATTTTTGTATGAATCTAAACTCTCTAAAATTTGATCGTAATTTTGAGCCTTATATAGTAACGGTATTAATAGATCATTTCGTTCAGGCACTGCCGGCAGTTTTTTAATAAGATCAATAGCCTTATCATTATCCATAGACTTGAGACATTCGCTAATTTTCTGCCAGGCGCCATTATCGGCCCATATTGAAAATAAAATCCGATCAATTTTTGTGTGAAAATCATTTTGGGATCCTGTTTGTAGTGAAAGTGATTTCAGCAGGTCTTCTGCATCATTCATCTTATGTTTCTGTATCCGTTTTTTCAGTTTGGGAAAATTATTGGCTTCGGCATAAAGTTTCAGTAAAAGCTCATCAGATTTGGTTAAAACCGGAAGTTCTGAAAGGATTTGAATAGCTTTATCCTTTTGCCCCTTATATACTTCAAGATTCGCCTCAAACCAGGCTATTTGAGACTGTTCTGCATTTTTGCGGTTCCTGATTTTATTTACAACCGAGGCCAGTTCATCCCACTTATTCATTT
>JAIOTT010000037.1 GCA_021106655.1 Bacteroidales bacterium | reverse complement strand
TGAGACTGTGAGATTGTGAGATATGAGACGAGAGGAAACACGATTATAATCTATTAGTCTAATAATCTAAAAACAAAATGGTACCAATAAAATTCATAGAGCCACAGGAGCATCAGCCAAAAAGGCCTGAGCTACTTACAATTTTGTGTGTATTGAGTTTTATTGGAAGTGGATTAGGAAGCTTTTCAAACCTGATTATCACATTATCTTATAGTAGCATTGTTGAAATATACTCTTCTTCAGGAATTGATATCCCAGGCATGGAAGAAATGTTATCAGGAGGGAGAACTTTTTTTACTCTTAGTTTTATCATACAAATGCTTTCTTTTATAGGAGTATTAAATATGTGGAAGCTTAATAAAATTGGCTTTCACATTTATAGCATTTCTCAGATCCTCATACTTATACTTCCATCGTTTTTTATTCCCGAACTAGATTTCCCAATAATTGCAATTCTGTTTACTGCCGTGTTTATAATCCTTTATGCTTCCATGCTGAAGCATATGTCTTAAACCAAAAGGTTCAATTATACAAAGATTCAAATATATAATTATACAAAGAAATAAAAGATTGGAGTTTAGAGTTGGAAGTTAAGATTGCAGTATTTATTGCTGGCTGCTACTGCCACTATTCTTCCATTATCACATTACTATATTAACACATTATCTCATATCTCACAATATCTAAGTCTTCAAATCTTTAAATCTTGTACAATTATTCCATTGTACCTTTACATCTTTGTACCATTATATTAATGGTCTGATTTTACCAGAATATCAACATTAAGGAGATCGAACTATGTGATAAAATACTGATTATCATAAAATTTACCTACCTTCAATAACGATTATTAACAAATTATTGTTAATTTAATGTTAATTAATTATTAAAAAAGCTTGCATAACTTAATAATTAAATATATATTGCAACGCAATTTGGCAATCCTAAAAATGTCAAATAAAGGGAAAAAATATCAATCTATATAATTTCATGTTATGTAATTAATTCTTATAAGTTTAGTTACAGGCATATTTGTATTAATTTAATCAGTAAATTATTAACTTTATTTCTAACTAAAATTTATTAATTATGAGAAAATTTACAATTTTTCTAATGCTCATTTTGTTTATTGGGTTGCAAGCATTGCAGGCACAAACAAAAGTGATTACCGGTAAAGTTACCGGGTCAGAGGACGGAAAAACCATTCCTGGCGTATCAGTAGTTGTGAAAGGTACAACTGTTGGTATAACAACGGATTTGAATGGTGAGTATAGTTTGACTGTTCCCGAAGACGCAAAAGCACTTGTATTCTCTTTTGTTGGAATGAAAACCCAGGAAATTGAGTTAATGCTATAATGGATCCCGATGTTTTTAAGCTGGATGAAGTGATTGTTGCCGGTGTTGCCTCAGGCACACAGCGAAAAAAACTTACTGTTTCTGTCTCTAAAGTTGGAGCAGCAGCTCTGGAAGAAGTTCCTGCTATAAATGCAGCAAGCGCTATTCAGGGGAAAATGGCCGGTGTGCGTGTTACTAATAATACCGGGGCACCTGGTCAATCAGCTACTATTTTGATCAGGGGAGCTACATCATTAATGGGTAGCCAGAACCCACTCTACATAGTTGATGGTACGATAATAGAAGGTACTTTAGCGGATATTAATGTCGATGACATTGAGTCTATTGAAGTTGTAAAAGGTGCGTCAGCATCAGCCTTATATGGTTCACGTGCAGGTAACGGAGTTGTTGTGATCACAACAAAAAGAGGAGAAACACTTGCAGAAGGAGAAACCAGAGTTACCATCAGAAATGAATTTGGTATCAACCAAATACCTAAAGAAAGGTATATTAACCTGTCTGAACACCATAGTTATAAATTAAAAGATCCTAGTAATCCCGGAAATCTTTTCACAGATTTTGCAGGCGTTACTTTCCCTGCAGATTATACAGGTGGAAGCCGTTATGACAATTCAATATCAGGCGGATTAATAATTGCTGATGATCATTATGCTGATAATCCATACGCATATATAAATGATCAACAGGATGAAATGTTTAGAAATGGTGCCTTCTATACAAATTATATTTCTGTTGCCAACAATAGTAAAAATACTAATCTATTGGTCTCTTTTGAAAATTCAACTGAAGAAGGTGTTATTGAATTGACTGATGGTTATGACAGACAAAATTTCAGGATCAATGTTGATCATTGGCTTAGTAAGAAACTGAAACTCTCAGCAAGCCAATTGGTTGGTAAAAGCTCTACAAACTCTCCCGGCGGACAGTATATGAGAACAGGTGGTATCTTTTTTGATGTTTTATTCCTGTGGCCTGATTGTGATCTTAACAGGCCAAATGAACAGAACGGACAACCTTACGACATTGACCCAAGTTTCTGGAATACAAATGAAGAAAATCCTCTCTATGCCCTTAGCCAGATTAAAAGAGAAGAACTCAGGAACTATATGATCGGTAGCTATTCCGGTAATTGGTATGCCACTGACTGGGCGATAATAGAAGGAAAATTTGCCTACGACAGAAGAAATACTCATTATACCGAATGGACACCCAAAGGCATGCTTGAAAGAGGCGGATCAGGACTTCAGGAAGACAAGGGATATTACAGAGTATATGATGAGGATTTGTTCTCATATACAGGACAGTTTACCGTGCGTCTACAAAAAAAGTTCAATGACCTCTCAACAAAAGCGCAATTAAGCTATCTGTATGAAGATTATCAAATGTCAAACTCTGATGTTACCGGCTATGATTTTAGTGTTAAGAATATGCCATCCCTTACTGCGATAACTGGTGCTAAAAGTACTGAATCAGAAATCCAGGACATTATCTCAAATAACATCTTTGGAATATTCCAGTTTGATTATTTAGGAAAATATCTCGCCGATGTTATGATCAGGTATGACGGTTCTTCACTCTTTGGTGAAAATGAAAGATGGCATCCTTATTACAGAGTTTCAGCAGCATACAGAATATCTGAAGATTTCTCCCTTCCCGGTATTCAAGAACTTAAAGTTCGTGCAGCTTATGGTACATCCGGGCAACGTCCGGGTTTCTATGCCCAGTATGAAACTTATATATTCGAAAATGGAAATCCTGTGCTGGCAAACACTATGGGTAACAAAGACCTGAAACCATCACGGTCAACAGAATTTGAAGTCGGCCTTAATGTTGATTTCCTTGACAAATTCAGCTTTGAGTATGTTTATGCCAAAACAAATACTGACGATCAGATCATGTTAGCTCCATTACCTGCATATTACGGATTTAAATACCAATGGCAAAATGCAGCTGCTTTAGAAAGTAAAGTTAATGAAGCTACTTTTACCGCAAGATTAATTCAAAAGGATAAATTTAAATGGACATCATCTATAATTTACGACAGGATACGTCAAACAGTAACTGAACTCGATATTCCTCCTTTCCAAACAGGACCTATCGGATAGGATGCTGACCAGGTATTCTTTATCCGTGAAGGTGAAGTTTTCGGAATGATCTATGGTTCATATTTCTTAAGAAGCCTTGATGAATTAGCACCTCAGTTAGCTGATGGTGATGAACTAAGCAATTATGAAGTTAATAGCGACGGATATGTTGTAGATGCAGGATCACAGGGAACCGTTAATGAAAAACCTATTAAGTTGCTTGATGAAAATGGAAATCCTATTAAACAAGAAATTGGAAATACTAATCCTGATTTCCGCTTTGGATTTGCAAATAATCTTAGTTATAAAAATGTTTCTATGTATTTTCTGTTTGACTGGAGTTATGGTGGAGACGTATATAACAGGACAAAACAATGGCTATATCGCGACTTAAGGCATGCAGATGTTGATCAGTTCGACAAAGAACCAAACGAAAAGAAAACAACTGATTATTACTCTGCCTTATACGACGTAAATGATGTTAACTCTCATTTCGTTGAAGATGCCACTTATGTGAAACTCAGAGAATTATCAATCTATTACACACTGGGAAGTGATAAGTTAAGTGGATTTGCAAATGGGTTCTTTAAAGGAATCAAGATTGGTTTGGTAGGACGTAACTTACTTACATTCACAAATTATACAGGATACGATCCTGAAGTGGGTCAGGTAAATGACAACGCATCTAACACATATTATGGTACTTCTCAGTTTTTCAAGTTTGATGCCTATGGCTACCCTAACTATAGAACAATCAGCGGATCATTAACCCTGACTTTTTAACATTTTAAATATATTATTTTATTAAAACTATAAGATATGAAAAACAAAAAAATAATTTTCGGAATTTTGCTTAGCTTATTACTTGTTTATACAGGGTGTCGAAAAATGGATGAAGTTAAAAATCTGAACAACCCTGATAAAATAACTGTATTAGCTAGCGGTGAAGACTTTTTAGGATTATCCGGTGGAATACTAAATAACTGGTTTAAAATAACCCAGGAATATAATGGTATTGCCTTAGCCCTTTGGGTAGCGGCCGACCATGGAACATGCTCATGGGGTAATGCAGCAATGAATGATATCTCCGGAGAACCACGTGGTTCATGGAATAACGACCCTGCATATGCCTACGCTAATACTTCACGTGAATTCTATATTGGTTTATACAATGTACTTTCACTTTCAACTGATATCATCTCACAAATTATTAATGAAGGAGTTGTTATTGAAGGCGAAGGTCAAACAGAAATGGTTGAAGCTATATGCCGCTTTGGGCAAGGGATTTCATTAGGCTATGTTGGTTTGATTTTCGACCAGGGATTTATTGTTGATGAAACTGTGAACCTCGAAACTGATGAGATACCTGCAGTGCCATATCAGGATCTTATTGCAGCATCTATAGTATATCTTGATCAATGTATTGAAATATGCAATAATAATACCTTTGCTCTGCCAGCTACAGCGATCCCGGGTGGAAAGGTATATGACCAGACCGAATTTGCGAAATTAGCAAATTCATTTGCTGCAAGATTAATGGTTTATGCAGCTCGTAATAAAGCAGATAATGAAAATAAAAGTACTGATTGGGCTAAAGTGAAAGATTATGCTTCAAAAGGAATTGATTTTACTTTTGAACCACTGGCAGATGACATTGTCTGGTATTCACTGTATCAAACTTATTCTGTTTATGGTGGCTGGGGACAGGTCGATATGAGGGTTATTCATATGATGGACCCTGGCATGCCTGATTATTTCCCTGCTTCAGGTTTATTTGATGATCTCCCTAATGCAGGAGTTGCAACATCCGATGATTCAAGACTGTTATCTGATTTTGAATATAAGTCAACCTGCCCTTTTAGACCAGAAAGAGGATATTATCAATTCTCAAGTTACAGATATGCAAGGCTTGATGATTACTTAGCTACATGGACAGAGCCTATGCCTGAAATGAGACAAGCAGAGAATGAACTCTTCCTGGCTGAAGCTGAACTTAGAACAGGAAATCTCCAGGGTGCAATTGATATTATTAATGCCGGATCTCGTGTTGTTCGTGGAGAACTTGACCCATTACCAGCCGGTGCTACATTCCAGGAGATCGAAGATGCTATCTTTTATGAAAGAACAATTGAGCTTTTCCTGACAGGTTGCGGTATCCCATTTTTCGATATGAGACGTAAAGATATGTTACAAAAAGGAACACCTTTACATTTTCCAATTCCGGGACAACAACTTGATGTTATGCTAATGCCTCAATATACCTTTGGAGGCGTAGCTAATGCAGATGGAATTGGCACATCAAATGGTGGATGGAATGCCAAAAGTAAAGCTGCCGGAAATTACGGAAGCACAGGAGGAGGAGTTTCAATTTTTGGAGCTGACAGGCCTCTTATTAAATAATGACTTAGTGATAAACGATTTAATTATTAATTAAAAAAGATATATTATGAAAAAAATATTTTATTTGCTCGGATCATTGCTTCTGGTGCTCATGGTTTTCTCAGCTTGTAAAAAATCTCCTGTACAGATAGCAAATGACGATTATGATTATAACAGCATTAAGCCGGTTATTTTCGATATTGATGGCCCATCAGGAACTGCTGCTTCAGGCCTTGCTGCGGTTACATACATGGTAACCCCAAGAGGTGGTTCAACATATAAATGGGAAGTAGTTGGCCATGGTGCCACAATCACACCAGGAAATCCATCATATACTGCTGAAATACTGTTCAATCAGTCAGATGTTGATGTGACTGCCCAGGTCAAAGTAACTGAAACTACGCAAGGAGGTATCACATCAGAACCAATATCCATGGATGTGGCACTGGCAAAGTTTAAACCTATGGATTTCAACGAATTTGTTGGTCAATGGGTCGGTACTGAAACTGATGGAGGTGGCGTTGATCATCCTGTTGATGTTACTGTTACAGGTGATGAAACAAGCGGCACTATCACTTTCCCATGCATTGCCGGAACTCCTACAATGATGGGACCATTATTTGAAGGCTGGGGTGAATTGTTCCAGCCAGGTATTGGTAACGAAGGAAATGTAATAGTGAACATTGATCTCCTGACTGGTGGTGTTACTATTAGTTGCCAGTATATGGGACAAACATTACCTGGCCCTTGGGATTATTGGTTCGCAGGTGCCGGAACATGGGAAGGCTTCAACAAATCAATGACTTTCTCTTATGGACTACAGTGGGATGATGCCTGTGGCGATGATTATAATTATTCAACAATGGTAATTACAAAACAGTAATTGATCATCATTTTTAATAAAAAAAGGCTGCTCGTTCCGGGCAGCCTTTTTTTTTGAGTCATTCGCTTCGCGTCATTGATTGTCATTTTGCTTTGCGTAATTTACCCTTCGGGTGTAATTCAAGGTAATTTATGCTCCGCATGTAATTCGCTTTGTATAATTACAATAAATTACTACTAATTACAATCTAATTACAATACTATCCAACCCCGCTGAGCGGAGTCTCCCGACTCCGCTCCAAAAGAAAATGTAATTTGTAATTGCAATTATGTGAATGTCAACAGTGTATTTGTCAATCATGAGATTAACATTTATTTAAAGCGCAGTTACAAACTACGCTCAGCAAGGCTTTTCCTATTCATTTTTCCTACTCAACAAATTAACTACTTAACTATTATACTATCCAACTGTTCCTTCATCCTATCAACAACCTCATAATATACATCAAGGTAAGCAGTATCAACAGGATTCGCTGGAGGTGATTCAACTTTTAAAGGATCTATGGCTTTCCCGTTACGGTAAAATCTGAAATCTAGATGAGGCCCCGTAGATAATCCCGAACTGCCAACATATCCTATCACATCACCTTGTTTTACATAAACACCTTTTTTTATACCTTTTCCATATTTTGAAAGATGCAAATATGCTGTTGAATATGTACCATTATGTTTGATCTTTACCATTCGGCCTGCACCTCCACTCCTTTGAGCTTTTATAACAATTCCCTCCCCGACTGCATGAACCGGGGTACCCACAGCAGCTGCATAATCAACACCATGATGCGGCCTCCTGATCTTTAATATGGGATGTAAGCGACTATTAGAAAAACGCGAACTGATCCTTCTGAATCTCAAAGGGGCTTTCAAAAAAGTCCGCCTCATGCTACCACCTAAATCATCATAATAATCTGCAATGCTGTCGTGATGAAAATATATTGCAAAATAGTCTTTACCATAATGATTAAACCATGATGACAATACCTTCCCTGTTCCTATAGATCTTCCTTCAACAAATAGTTCCTCATAGATAACCTTATAAGTATCTCCCTTCTGTATCCCAAAAAAATCTATAGTCCATGCATAGATCTCTGAGAGGTCATTTGCCAGGTTAGGATTGGTATTATTGTCGATCATCGCATTCCATAAAGAAGATGTAATGGTTCCGGAAGCGTTTGATATTTCCCTGACAACTTCTTTTTCACCTGTCACAATATCCACTGTATCCGTTAAGTCAAATACGACATAATTAACCGGAGAAATTTCATAAATTAAATATAAAACCTTTGCGCTAGAATCATTTGAACAAAGCAGGGTATAATCATTTCCTGCCCTTATCTTCCTGACATCAAATGTTTCTTTTGACTTCCTGGCGATCACATCAATAACCGAGTAATCAACTCCGTATGCGGATAGTATCTCCGACAGGTTCTCATTTCTTTTAACCTTTCCCCTAATAACATTAATAGAATCAACCACAATTCCATACTCGGATTTATATTCAACTTCTGTTAATAGTTCAGATTGAACGTTACTTTTGTCCGTAATATTTTCAGGAGAATATTTGTGGGATATCAGAATTACTATTAATGCTAACAGAACAAGAATTAGTATTTCTACATGCCGTCTTTTTAGCATTTTAGCGATAATTTTCTGAGAACTTTTTCCCTGCTTTCAAAGCATCAAGGTTAAGTTGAATTATTTTCTCACCTTTAGCCTGAAAAATAATCTTTATTGATTCTTCCAGTTTTTCATATTCAATTCCCAGGAAAGGAGAAGATGCTCCAAGAATAACAACGTTAGCGGAACGAACTGAGCCAAGATCTTTTGCTATTTGTTCAGCATCAATGGCAATATGATTTGGGACAGATTTTACTTCTTTTAAAACATCAGCTATTTCAGGG